>JADFNK010000140.1 GCA_022563405.1 Gemmatimonadota bacterium
TCCAACACCTCGGTGACAGAGGCAAGGTCGAAGGCTTCGCCGTCTTCCGCTCCGTTCGCCGGGGCGCCTTTGTCGCCAGAGCCGCACGCCGCCGAGACGAACCCTGCCCCGGCCAACATCAGCGTCAGGATCGGAGTCCGGCCGGAGGCTGTGGTGCCTCGTCGCATCGTGTACTCCTTCATCTGGATCATCGTTGTCCGCCCGGTTCTGCGGGAAGCCCGCGGCTCGGATCTTCGGGGACCTTCGGCGTGGGCGCAACCTACCACCAACGCACCTGACTGTCGCGCGGCTCAGGTCATCGCGCTGAACGTGATCGAGTAGGCTCTCCAGGACGGCTTCCGACCCGAGGTTCGCGCTGGGGCTGCCGTTGGTGTTGTTGTAGGCCGCTGAGTCTCGTGTCGCGTTCTGGAGGGTTTTAGCGGCCCCGTCGAAAGAGCGTGCGCCTAGCGCATAGCCCCCGTATCATCCGGCAAGCTCAACGGGGGACTTGATGGAGCGCCTAAGACAACTGATCCACGAGATACACCGCCGTAGTCTGTGGCAGGTGCTGGGGATCTATGTCGTCGCGTCTTGGGGCGTGCTCATAGCAAACTCCCCCCTGGTGGCCCAGACGATCTCGGGTACACTGTTGGGGAGGGAAAGCGATCAACCCATCGACCTCGGCTTCATCGCGATGCTTACGGAGTCCGGCGACTCCGTCGCCGTGACGATTACGAACGAGAACGGGTTTTTCAGCGTGACGTCCCCTGAACCGGGCAGCTTCCTTCTTCACGCGTCGGCGCTCGGGTACCGCGAGTCCGTGGGTGGCGTGTTCGATCTTGGAGCCGACGGAGTGATGCAGATCGAGTTCAGGCTCGAGCGCAGGGCGGTGACGCTGGAGGGACTCGTCGTGCAGGCCGAGCGGGTCGCCGAGGAGCCCACCCTGGTGAAGACCGGCTTCTACGACCGCGTGCGGCGCGGACTGGGGCAGTTCATCACGCCGGGGGACATTGCGGAGTCGCACGCCCTCGCCACCGAAGACCTCTTCTTCGGAATCCCTGGGGTCTCGCTCGATTACCCGAGCGGTGGCAGGCGGATCGTCATGATGGGCACGAGAGGGTTCTGCTCACCGACGATCTACGTGGACGGGATGCAGGTTGTCGAGGGCGAGATCGAATCGATCGCGCCGCTCCAGACGGTCTATGCGATCGAGGTCTACCGCCGAGCCGGCGAGATCCCGATCGAATACTCTGGCGTGCGGTCGGGTAGCGCCGGCTCCTGCGGCGTCATCCTGATCTGGTCGAGGAGGTAGTCGCCGCATGAGCGACTCCATCACCCGCCTGAACGCAGCCCTAGAGGGCCGCTACCGCATCGAGTCCGAACTCGGTGAGGGCGGCATGGCGACCGTCTACCTGGCGGACGACATCAAGCACGAGCGGAAGGTGGCGCTCAAGGTTCTGAAGCCCGAACTGGCGGCGGTCGTCGGAGCCGAGCGGTTCCTGGCCGAGATCAAGACGACTGCCAACCTCCAGCATCCCCACATTCTGCCGCTGTTCGACTCAGGCGAGGCGGACGGGTTCGTGTTCTACGTGATGCCCTACGTCGAAGGCGAGTCGCTACGTGAGAGGCTGGATCGGGAGCATCAACTCCCGGTGGACGAAGCGGTACGGATCGCGTCGGATGTTGCCGAGGCGTTGGGCTACGCACACGGGCGCGGCGTGATTCATCGGGACATCAAGCCCGCCAACATCCTCATCCAGGCCGGTCGGCACACCCCACTACATGAGCCCCGAGCAGGCCACGGGCGACCAGACAGTGGGTCCAGCCACGGACACCTACGCCCTCGGCTGCGTGCTGTATGAGATGCTTGTCGGTGAGCCACCGTTTACTGGGAGCTCCCCGCAGGCGATTCTGGGCAAGACCATCCTGGGGTCGCCGGAGTCGGTGAGGGACCAGCGGCCGTCGGTACCTACGAACGTCGAGGCAGCGATCAGCAAGGCGCTGGAAAGGCTTCCGGCTGACCGTTTTACGTCTGCCCTCGACTTCGCGGGCGCGCTGACCGACTCCGGGACGATACAGCCTGGTCCAGTTGTCTCTGCCACGCCCCACCGAACCGCTCGGGCACTATCGGCAGGTGTGGTCATCGGCATTGCCGTGGCGGGGCTCGCGTTCTGGGCAACGACGCCTTATGCAGCCCCGGACCCACAGGTAACACGCCTCGTGCTCACGCCTCCGACGGGCGAGATGCTGTCGAGGGGCGCCGGCCGGGGCATCGCGATCTCCCCTGACGGGAGGCGGGTCGCTTATGTCGCCGGCCAGCGAATCTACCTGCAGGACCTGGAGAAACTCGGTCCTGTCGCACTTCCTGGTACCGAAGGGGTGGGCTCACTTCGAGGAGGCAACCTCACCTTTTCTCCCGACGGAGAGTGGGTCGCCTTCACGGCGGCCGGTCAACTGAAGAGGGTGTCCGCAAGTGGAGGTTGAGGCTCTGGCGACCGGAGAACGAACGGTGCTGGTGGAGCGCGGCTGGGAGGGCCGCTACCTGCGCACGGGCCATCTGGTTTACATGCTTGGCGGCACGCTGTTCGCTCAACCCATGGATCTGGCCTCGCTGGCTACGCGTGGCACCGCAACACCGGTCATTGAGGGTATTGAGACGGCAATAGCGTCCGCGAGTTTTAGTATTTCTGCCTCGGGCACCCTCGCCTACCTGACCGGCGCCAACCTGGCGGACGCGCGGACGCTCGTATGGGTGACCCGTAACGGTGAGGAGCTGGGGCTCGGCTTGGAGCCGCTACTCTATAACAATCCCAGAGTGTCTCCTGACGGGTCGGCGATCGCGGTTGAGGTCCAAGCGGGTGGTCGAACGAACGTCCGAGTCTACGACCTGAGACGACGGACGCTTCGACATATCACCTTTGGCGCCGAACGCGATTACAACCCGCTGTGGGCGCCGGATGGCAATTCCATCGTCTTCGGCTCAACGCGACAGGGGGGCGGGTTATTTCGGAAATCGGCTGACGGCACTGGGGAAGTGGAGCGTCTCCAGGACGGATTGACGCTTTCCCGACCATACTCCTGGTCACCAAACGGCGACCGCCTGATCTATTCCTTCGGCGGCGATCTGTTTGCTCTATCGTTGCAGGGCGAGGAGCCGCCGCAAGCCCTTCTGGAAACGCCCGACCGAGAGGCGCATCCCGAGGTCTCTCCTGATGGTCGCTGGTTGGCGTATACATCCGATGAGAGCGGGGAGCTCAACGTCTATGTGAGGCCGTTTCCCGACCTGGAGTCTGGGCTCTGGCCAGTGTCGACGGGCGGCGGCCTTGAACCCGTGTGGAGCTCGAACGGCCGGGAACTCTTCTACCGCAGCGGCGTGGCGATCAAAGTGGTAACCGTGGGCACAGGCGATGGCTTCCGCATGGGTACCCCCAGGACCCTGTTCACAGGACCCTATTTGGATCTCGGTGCCGGCCGGCAATATGACGCCGCCCCCGACGGAAAGCGCTTTCTCATGTTGAAAGCGGCTCCAGCGGACGACCGGTCACGCCGCGTCGTGGTTGTTCAAAACTGGTTCGAGGAGCTGAAGCGCCTGGTGCCGAATTGAAGCCCCAGATCCCTTGGCTTTCGCGTCTTCGTGGAAGGCGTGGTGGATGCCACCGGGATCTAGCCCCGTGACCGTGACCCTCACTCCTCAGCGCTCTCCTCTTCCACCTCTCGCTCGACTTCGATCGTACAGTCGGTCACCATCGCGGCCACCGCCCCGACGGCCGCCCATACAGGCAACAGGAGGGCTCCCGCCAGTCCGATTGAGACGGGAAACTCGATGAGGGTGCGCCCCTCATTGTTCTTGATGACGACGTGGCGCACGTTCCCTTCGTGGAGCAGCTCTTTGATCTTCGCGATCACCCTGTCGCCGCTCACCTTGTGCTTCTCCCTGTCACCCTCCGGGTTCTCGATCTGCCGCTCGTCGGGCGCGCCCGTGTCCGTCATCGTCGGTCTCCTTCGCTTGGTTCGTTTCGATCCGATCCGTCGCACGATGTGACGGCACCTCTGACTCTACGGCTGGGGGCTGCCATTGGTGTCGCTGCAAGGGGATCTCCTCGCGCTCTGCTGACCTGTGCCCCTCTTGAGCGCATGAGCGAAGCCATCACCCGCCTGAACGCCGCCCTGGAAGGCCGCTACGCCATTGAGCGTGAACTCGGTGAGGGCGGCATGGCGACGGTGGATCTGGCCGAGGACATGAGGCTCACGCCTCACCAACAGGAGGACACACGATGAGCTTCGGTCGCGCCCCCTCTCGAATCTTCCCGGCTACCGTGCTGGGCCTGACCCTCGTGAGCTGCTCAGGCTCGCCATCCGGCTCCGCGGTGCTGACGGCCGACATGCCGCTGCATCTGGAGCGGCACCTAGACGCTGCCACCATCGTGGGCTCCGAAGTACCGGCGGACGTTCCGACCGTTATGGAGTGGCACTTCGACGAGCCCCAAGAAGACTGGAAGCCTGTAGTCCCGTGGAACCCGACAATGGATCCGGTCGAGGTCACGCAGCTCGACGACGCGCTGCGGGTCACGCTAACGGACCGTACGACGATTCCGAGGCAACGCAAGGGGCGGCCTCGTTCTCGAGGTGCCCGATTGGAACTACGAAGATTTGGCGCACCTCGTGGTGCGTGCTCGCACCGCCGATAATATTGGGAGCTTCCGCATCGCGCTCAATCGACGCGAGGGGACTGGTACGGATACAAGCGGCCTCAATCCATTCGAGCACATCGGCCCGAGGGTCCCTGCTGTAAGCGACGGTACGGTGCAGACCTACCGGCTGCGGCTGGATTCCTTTGAGGGGCGTCCGCCACCGGAGGAACCGATTCGGCAGATCGCCCTGTGGTTCAGACCCAATGTTCCGACCAGCATCGACATCCTTTCCATCACGCTGATCCCGAAGGTGGCCAACTACGCCGAGGCGGGCGCGGCCTCGCGCACGGAAATCCGCAATCGGATTTATCGGCAGGCTCTGTATACGCACACGCCGGG
>JADFNK010000060.1 GCA_022563405.1 Gemmatimonadota bacterium
GTCAAGGCAGCGGGGGAGCGGGGGGAGACGGAGGGTCTCGTGGATGCCGTCGACGAGATTCTGGCGTTGGACGAGCGCCGTCGTGTCGTGCTCCGCGAGGTGAACGACCTCAAGGCCCAGCGCAACGAAGTCTCCAAAGAGATCGGTCGGATCAAGCGTGATGGTGGCGACGCCGACGAGATGATCGTCGAGATGCGGGTAGTGGGCGAGCGGATTTCTGAGATCGATGAGGAAGTCGGTCGCGCCGAGGAGCGAATCCGGGAGCTACTGCTGCTGACACCGAATCTTCCGCTCGATGAGGTGCCCTCCGGAGGTGTCGAGCAGAACGAGGTCCTGCGTGTTGTCGGCTCGCCTCAGACGTTCGACTTCGAGCCCAAGACCCATTGGGATTTGGGTGTGAGCCTGGGAATTCTGGATCTCGAGCGGGGCTCGAAAATATCTGGTTCGGGGTTCCCTGTACTCGTGGGCGTCGGCGCCCGACTCCAGCGATGTCTTATCGAATTCATGCTCGATATTCATACGCAGGATTTCCACGAAGAGAAGGGGTGGCATGGGTACACCGAACTGCGCGTCCCGTACTTGGTGAAGCGAGATACACTGATGGGGACCGGACAACTTCCCAAGTTTGCGGATGAAGCCTATCAGAGCGAACGTGACGACCTCTGGCTGATCCCGACGGCGGAGGTGCCGGTCACGAATCTTCATCGGGATGAAATTCTGTCCGGCGAGGCTTTGCCGATCCGATACGCAGCATACAGCCCCTGCTTCCGTCGTGAAGCCGGCGCGGCCGGTGCCGACACACGGGGGCTGCTACGGGTGCATCAGTTCGACAAGGTGGAGCTGGTTCGATACGAGACCCCAGAACGAAGCCGAGATGCCTTGGAGGAACTGACTGCCGAGGCGGAGAATATTCTGGATCGATTGGGCCTTCACTACCGAGTTCTGAGTATTGCCGCCGGGGACCTCGGCTTTTCCGCTGAGATGCAATACGACATCGAAGTTTGGGCGCCGGGCGTGGGGCAGTGGCTCGAGGTATCGAGCTGTAGCACGTGCGGCGACTTCCAGGCGCGGAGGGCGAACCTACGCTACCGTCCGTCGGGTGGAGAGAAGCCGCGCTTCGTGCACACCCTCAACGGGTCGGCTCTCGCCCTTCCTCGGCTCATGGTGGCGTTGATCGAGAGCTACCAACAGGCCGACGGCACGGTGAGGGTGCCTGAAACGCTTCAGGAGCGGCTTGGCTTTGCGGTCATCGAGCCGAAGGCACCGATCGCTGAGTAGAATGGGAACCGTGACGCCATGATTCGCATCAAGTGGCCGGTCGCATTGGCCACGCTCTTCCTGGTCCTTTTCGGGTGGTATCTGATCTACACGGAGTTGCTGCGGGTCGGACTCAACGAAAACCAGAGACTGATGAGCGAAGTGTTCGGCATCGCGCAGGAGCTCATTCAGGACACGACAGGCGCCGAGCGTTCGGGGGCCGATGGACGCCTTCGAGATGTGCCTGGGTTTGATAACCCACTCTTCGCGCTTCAAGAAGTGATCCGTCGATCGGGAATCCCGATGGTCATCATCAGCCCCTCGGGAAGCGTCACATCCGTAGAGAACTTCGATGCTGACATTTCGACGCCCGAGGGCCAGGAACAGGTGAAGGCCTACGTACGCCGGATCCAAGCGACGGGGCACGAGCCTGCGCGAGGGGCCGGGGGGCAGCTGATCTACTTGGGTGATCCGCCGCAGCTTTCGGGCCTACGTTGGATCCCTTGGTTTCAGGCCAGTGGGCTCATGCTTACGGCGCTCATCGGATTCCTGGTCATCCGGTATCAGCGGCGGGCGGAGCAGGACAAGGCCTGGACCGCCATGGCCAGGGAGCTCGCGCACCAGCTCGGTACACCTATCTCTTCCCTCAAGGGGTGGCTGGAATTCATGAGTCTCCCTGTGGAGGAGAGGCCCGGGGGGGTGGAAGGTGATGCAGTCGCGATGGGCATTGAAGAGGATTTGCGTCGGCTGGAGCGAGTCAGCCACCGGTTCGAGCTCATCGGTCGAGACCCGGACCTCGAGATCCTCGACATCCGGGAGGTCGTGAGAGATCTGGAGCAGTACCTGCAAGCCCGACTACCGCGGCTCGCTTCGGAAGTACTGCTGGTCGTAGATGTCCCCAAAGACATGCCCGAGATTCTGGGGAGTGAGGTTCTACTCTCGTGGGCCCTCGAGAATGTGGTGAAGAACGCCCTCGACGCGTTGGCCGGAAGAGGGGGAGAGATCAGCCTCAAAGTCAGGAAGGGTCCCTCCGGTTGGCTGCACCTTCGCATCCACGACACGGGTCCGGGCGTCGATCCGGAGTTGCGCGACAGGATCTTCGAGCCGGGCGTGAGCGGAAAAGCTCGGGGTTGGGGCGTGGGCCTCACGTTGTCGCGTCGGATCATTGAAGTGACCCACAAAGGGCATATCTTCCTGCTGAATAACGAGGGAGAGGGAGCCACTTTCGATATCCGGCTCCCGACGGCGCAGGTGTGACCAGGCCGGTCATGCCCAACCCCTCATCTGAAGCATACCTGGAGCACCTGAACCGGGAACAGCGAGAAGCCGTGGACCACTTCGAGGGTCCGCTGCTGGTCTTGGCGGGGGCGGGATCGGGGAAAACTCGCGTCCTCACCACCCGGATCGCTCACCTCATTCATGAAAGAGGTGTCCCGCCTGACCGAATCCTGGCCGTTACCTTCACAAACAAGGCGGCGGGTGAACTTCGAGACCGGATCTCGAGTCTGTTGGGGGAGGCGCCCAAGGGGATGTGGACCGGGACGTTCCACGGGCTCGGAGCCCGGATATTACGGCGCCATGCGCCGCTCCTGGGGTGGAGCAACACCTTCACGATCTTCGACGCCGAGCAGAGCCTCAGGCTGATCAAGAAGACGACGGAAGAGGTGGGCCTGGACACTCGCCGATGGAGCCCCAAGGCCATTCGCGGCCACCTCAGCAGCGCCAAGAATCAGCTCATCGGTCCGCAGCAGTTCGTCGAGGAGAACGCCGAGGGTTTCGACGTCTTCGCCCGGAATGTGGCCAAGGTTTATCCGGCGTATCAGAAATCGCTTCAAGCGCAGAACGCCTTCGACTTCGATGACCTGCTGGTGAAGCCGGTCGAGCTGTTCGAGTCGAACGCCGAGTTGCTTGCCGTGTACCGGAGCCGCTTCCACTTCCTTCTCGTGGACGAGTACCAGGATACGAACCGAGCCCAATTCCGCTTCGTGGAGCTTCTGGCGTCCGAGCACGGAAACCTCATGGTTGTCGGGGATGACGATCAGAGTATTTACGGCTGGCGCGGAGCGGACATCAGGAACATCCTCGATTTCGAGACGGCGTTTTCGGGCGCCCACACGGTTCGGTTGGAGCAAAACTACCGGTCGAGCGCAGTGATCCTCTCCGCGGCGAACGCCGTCATTGCGGAGAACGTCGACCGGAAGGGCAAGACACTTCGCACTGATCGCGTCGGTGGCGAGCCAATCACACTGGTCACCACCTCCAGCGAAACGGACGAAGCTCGCTGGATCGCCGACGAGATCGAGGCCCGTTTGTCGGACGGGCCAGGGGTCGCGTATCGGGACATTGCGATTCTCTATCGCACCAACGCACAGTCACGCGCTCTGGAGGACGTCTTTCGGCGGCGTGGTCTACCCTACCAGATCGTAGGAGGTGTCCGTTTCTATGAGCGTCGGGAGATCCAGGATGTTCTGGGGTATCTGAGGCTCATTTCCAATCCGCTGGACGCGGGCGCGTTCGACAGGGTCGTCAACTACCCCAGACGTGGGGTGGGTAATACGTCGCTGGAGCGGCTCTCGGCGTGGGCCAACGCGGAAGGGATCAGTGTTCTCGAAGCCGCCGCCCGGGCCGATGAGGCACCTGACGTTCCCAAGGGAGGTGCCCGGGGTCTTATCGCGTTCGCTGCTCTGGTTCAGAGGTATTCCGCATTGGCATCCCAAAGGGGGGTGGGGGAGCTGCTGGAGACCTTGGTGGAAGAGCTGGACTTTTTCGGGCACCTTGCGGACGAAGGCCCGGAGGGAGAGGATCGGGCGGACAACGTCCGAGAATTGATCGCCGGCGCACTCGATTACAACGCTGAGCTCCTGGAAGACCTCGAGGGTGAGACACTGGATCACTTCACGGAATTGGACTTGTTCCTCCAACAGGTGGCACTCGTGGCCGACGTGGACCGCCACGACCCGGATGCACAAGTGGTTACATTGATGACGCTGCACAATGCCAAAGGTCTCGAGTTTCCGGTCGTGTTCATCTCGGGGCTCGAGGATGGGCTCTTCCCGCTCGGCCGTGCGTACGATAATCCGTCTGAACTCGAAGAGGAGCGGCGTCTGTTCTACGTCGGAATCACCCGCGCCGAGAACAAGCTCTACTTGACCCATGCCCGTCACCGCCGGCGTGCCGGTGAGGTTATGTACGGTCGCCTGTCGCCGTTCGTCGACGCGATCCCCGCGCACCTGGTTGAGAAGGTCACCACAGCGGTCGCTGGCGAAAGTGGTGGGTACCCGGGTCGCCGGGTCGATCGTCCCGGCCCCAGCAGGTCGATCGACCTCGGCATGGGGGACGACGATCTGGACTTCGACGCTGGGCTCAACCAGGATCTGCCGCGTTTTGTGAAGGGTGAGGCGGTCCTGCACGACACTTTTGGTTCGGGGACCATCGGTGAGATCGCGGGTTTTGGCCGGGACCTGAAGGTCACCGTGCACTTCGATACCGTCGGCACGAAGCGACTGCTCGTGCGGTACGCGGGTCTTCGCCGCGACTTCGACTGAAGGGAAGTACCGTGATCACCCGCGAAGAAATTCTCCAGATCGCGAATTTGGCTCGACTTCGCCTCACGGACTCGGAGTCCGAGGATCTCTCTCATGATTTGAGCCAAATTCTCGAGTACGTCGATACGCTTGCCTCGCTACAGGTGCCCCAGGGGGAGCGACTGGGCATGGGACCGCCCCAAGCTCCGGAACGAGCGGCCGGTCAGATCCCACCCGACCCCATGGCGCATCCGCCCGCCGATTTCGCTCCCGACTTCAGGGAGGGCTTTTTCGTGGTGCCCTCCCCGCCGTCGCTTGGCGGGGCGGATGATCAAGGAGGCTCTTCATGAGTGACATCGCCTCCATAGCTGAGGCGGTTCGACATGGCGAGGTGGACCCGGCCGAGCCTGCCATAGCAGCCGTCGCCCGGCTTCATGAGCAGAACGGTGGGCCGCAGGGTCTGAACGCGTTCCTCGCCGCTCTGTCGAATGTAGAGGCTTCCGCGCTGGAGGTTTCCAGGGATCGAGGACGGCTCCCCGGCGTGCCCATCGCCGTGAAGGACAACATGGCCACCGTGGGGTTTCCCACGACCTGTGGGTCGAAGATCCTGGAGGGCTATCAGTCTCCGTACGAGGCGACCGTGGTCCGGCGCTTACGGGAGGAAGGGGCCGTGATCGTGGGGAAGACCAACCTCGACGAATTTGCCATGGGTTCTTCGACCGAGAACTCGGCGTACGGGCCCGTGCGCAATCCGCGTGATCCTTCCCGTGTGCCGGGCGGAAGCTCCGGTGGATCGGCCGCGGCCGTCGCGGCAGGTATCGTTCCGGCGGCTCTCGGGTCGGACACCGGGGGGTCGGTCCGCCAGCCGGCCTCCTTTTGCGGGGTGGTGGGGATCAAGCCCACGTACGGTCGTGTGAGCCGTTACGGGCTGGTCGCCTTCGCCTCCTCTCTGGATCAGGTCGGGATGTTCGGAAGCACGGTGGCTGATGCGGCCGAGCTCCTTCAGGTCGTAGCGGGCCACGATCCCCGGGATTCGACTTCGGTCGACAGGCCCGTGCCGGACTTTTCGGACGAGCGTGACACCGGTGCCGAGGGTCTGGTAGTGGGAGTACCGACCGAGTACTTCGGGGACGCGCTGGAGGCCGGCGTGCAGGCCCGCTGCCAAACCGCCCTCGATACGTTGGAGGCGAACGGAGCCGAAATTCGAGAAGTGTCTCTCCCGAACACGCGATACGCTCTGGCCGCGTATTACGTGATCGCCACGGCCGAGGCGTCCAGCAACCTCTCCCGTTTCGACGGCGTGAGGTACGGCCTCCGGGACAGTGCGGGGGAAGACCTGAGTGGAATGTATGAAGGAACGCGCACGGCGGGTTTCGGACCGGAAGTAAAACGTCGGATCCTTCTAGGCACGTTCGCTCTGACGGCGGGCTACCACGATCAGTATTACGGGCGCGCCCAGCGTGCACGAAGCCTGGTGTCCGCCGATTTCGAGACGGTCTTCGGCGGGGGGGTCGACATTCTTTTCACGCCCACCTCGCCGACCGTTGCTTTTCCGTTGGGCGAACGGGTGCAAGACCCGCTCCAGATGTACTTGGCCGATGTTTTTACCGTCACGGCGAACCTCGCCGGGCTCCCGGCCATCTCGGTTCCGGTCGGTACCTCCGATGGACTCCCGGTGGGAGGTCAGTTGATCGCCCCCAAGTGGAGGGAGGCGACCCTCTTCCGCGCCGCCTTCGCTTTGGAATCCGCCCTGGAGAACGGAGATCGAGATGAGTGAGGCGGGATGGCGAAATGAGGAAGGCAGGCGGATTAGGAGGGCGGGCGGATGAGTTGGGAGCTGGTGATCGGCCTGGAGGTACACGTGCAGCTTCGTACGGCCGAAAAGCTTTTTTGCTCCGATAGCACCGCCTTTGGTGCCGAGCCCAACAGCCAGGTGTGTCCGGTCTGCCTCGGGCTTCCCGGGGCCCTCCCGGTGCTCAATGGCGAAGCCGTCGATCTGGCGATCATCGCGGCACTCGGCCTGGCCTGCCAGGTGCACGAGGTCAGTATCTTCGCCCGGAAGAGTTATTTTTATCCCGACCTTCCGAAGGGATATCAGATCACCCAGTTCTCCGAGCCGCTGGCGACCGAGGGGATGGTTTCGGTGCGATCCGACGGTGAGACACGGCCCATCCGAATCCGTCGCATTCACCTGGAGGAGGACGCGGGAAAATCGATTCATGATCGTGTCCCCGACGGAACGGCGGTGGACCTCAACCGAACGGGTACGCCGCTCATCGAGATTGTGACCGAGCCGGATCTGCGTACTCCGGCCCAAGCGAGGACCTTCCTCCAGGAACTCAAGCGCACGCTCGAATACCTCGATGTCAGTGACTGCAACATGGAGGAGGGCAGCCTCCGAGTAGACGCCAACGTGTCGCTCCGAGCCGACGGTAGCGATGCGTACGGCGTCAAGACGGAGGTCAAGAATCTCAACTCCTTTTCGGCGGTAGAACGTTCTGTCGTGGCCGAAGCCAAACGGCAGGCCGGGATCCTCGACGCGGGCGGAGAGATCGTTCAGGAGACACTGCTTTGGGACGAGCGAGACGGTACGCTACGGTCGATGCGGTCCAAGGAAGAGAGCCACGACTACCGCTATTTTCCGGACCCAGACCTTCCACCGCTCCGGTTCGACGCTGAGAGGATCCGTCGCTTGGAGGCCGAGCTGCCCGAGCTCCCGGCCCAGCGGCGCACACGGCTCATGGAAGAACACGATCTCGATGGTCGCGATGTAGACGTGCTCATCGCCTCGCGTTCACTGGCCGACTATTTCGAAGCCTTGGTGACGGTCGTGGGCGACGCCAAGGCCGCGGCCAATTGGGTGAAGGGCCCTCTCCTGAAGGAGGCCAATCGCCTGCAGCTACCGGTTGACGACCTGGGAATACTCCCGAGGGACTTTGGTGATCTGATCGGGCTCGTCGAAGACGGCACGGTCTCGGGGAGCATGGGCCGGAAGGTTCTCGGTCAGATGATCGATTCGGGGAAAACAGCACGGGAGATCATCGAGAAGGAGGGGCTATCACAGGTTCAGGACTCCGGTGAGCTCAACGCGTGGGTGGACGCCGTGATGGAAGAGAACTCGGAGGAAGTCGAGCGCTACCGATCCGGAGAAACTCGGCTCATGGGTTACTTTGTGGGTCAGACGATGCAGAAATCGCGGGGTCGTGCCGATCCTAAGGCGATTTCGGCGTTGCTCCGAGGTCGTCTGGAGTAACTAGCCGGTCCGAGCCGTTGAGTCTGTCCCGCTGGGGCCAGAAGACGAGCTCGTCGTCAGGGAAGGGGAAGAACTCATCGGCGCTCTCAAGAAGGTGGGCCGGGTCCTCCGCACCACCTCGAGCCAGAGCGAGACGTCTCGCTTTCTTGGCCAGCTTCAGATGCAGCGCTCCGATGGGGTCGAGGCTGGCCGGTTGTGAGTTGGCGCCCGCGACCAAGTAGTCGATCACGTACTCGAACGAGAGCGCGTGGTAGGCCGACACGATGGGCGGAGGTAAGTCGAACCGGGACCTCTGGAGCACCTGGTCGAAGACCTGTCTCCATCGGTCGTTGTCGCTAAAGCGAATCATCCCCCGGAAAATGCGCTGGTTCGTTCGGAAGCTGAAAATCGTGTTGCTGAGAACTTGGTCGAAGAGGGCATCCGCCTCGGAGTGATCGTTTTCCATCACCAGGTGCCTGGCCTTCGTCAGATACTCCTCACCGACGTGAATGTCCATACGGTGTTCCCAGTACGTATGGCCGATCGCCTTGGTCGTGCTCGTGATCAGGAGTTGCCGCGGGACGAAGAGATTGTGAGCCACCGTGTCCGCCGCCAAGTGGGCGAGATATCCGTAGCCTGCTGCAAGGAGTTTCGGGCTGTTGGCGGCAGCGAGGATCTCCTCGCCGACGTGCCAGTGATGGCAGTGCCTCCCTTCCGGCACGTACTTCTTGCCGAAGGAGATGTCCGCTGCGATGGAGCCGTAAAGAAAATGAAGCGGATGGGACTCGATGATAGTACGAACGGCCAGGGGGAGGAGGTAGAGCGAAGCCAGCACTCCCTCGCCGAGCGCGATATGTGTCCCGGGGCCCCAGGCCCAAAGCGACTCCGGACTCAGAAGAATCCAGGCCAAAGTTACCCCAAGGGTGGCAGCGATCTTCACGTTCTTTCGGGCGCCTCCCCGGCCATCGCCTCGCCCACCGCATCTTCTACCTCACCTTCGGTTTCGGAGTCGTCCCCCTCCTCGAGGGGCGCCGGCTCTCGCGTGTCTCCTCCGGGGGCGGCTCTCGCCGCGCTCCCGCCAATGGTCTTCGCCCCGGCCCGAACACCCCTTACGAGGGCAGCCGTATCGAGCAGAACCGATTCAGCTTCATCCTGTACCACGTCCATGAGTGCGTTGAACTCCCCGACGCGCTCTTCCATTCGATCGGAGGCTTCTCCGAGGCGATCGGACAGGCCGGATACCGACGCCCGCACCTTCTGCACGTCCTCGCGTACCAGGGCCGTGATGTACTCCACGTTTTCCGCCGCGACACGTGCGCGATCCGTCACCGGTTGGACGTGTTGCTGGATGGACCCGAGCAGTCTCCTGAGCTGCCTGAGAAACAGGAGGACGACCACCAGGAGCACGACCGATATGACGGCGATTACGACCGTCGAAACTTCCGCCGCGACCTGAAGGGTATTCGGTGCCGCGCCCGCTACCGTTTGCTGCAGTGGAAGAGCCGAGATGGAAAACCAAGGAATCATCATGCCGAAAGATAAAGGCTCAGGACGCGGATATTCTAGTACCCCCCTTTCCCCGCGTCTGCATCGTGCGGCGCCAGATCATCTGCGGGGTCCGAGATTTCAGGTAAGTGACGCGGCGTCTCGGCCCTCGCGCTTTGGTCGTCTCCGAGCGCGAAGGCCTTCCTCCGAGCTCGAGACCGTAAAACGTCAGGAGGGCCGAAAGCGCCAGCCCTGGGAGCTGATCACCGTGGCCCCCCGCACTCCCAACTCCACGAAGCCGGCCAGGATCTGAGTCGAGCTTTTCGGGGGCGTTGAGAACAGCGATGAGCAGGAGCATGGGAACCGGCTCGGCCACCGGCTCAGCCCTGCCCGTCCGTGGCTGTGCTCATATAATCATCTTTAAGTAAACGGGTTAAAATCATAGATAATAATTAGTTACACGACTACTAAATGGCGCAGAACGGTTGCTGATCTGAAACTCTGCCAGACTAGGCCGGGCTCGCACGTAGTGTCAAGGTGGGCGCCCGCATGATCGGAGTCGGCTCGATTGTTGCTGTTGTCGGGTGCGAGGGAATATGTTGGCCCCCGTCGCCGGCGGTGGGACCATAATAAGAAGGCGTTGCGCGACGCAGCGCCAGGAAGAACTCGAGACATGGTAAGGAGGTTATGCCCACTTACATCGTCGAAGGCGGTCACTCGCTGAGCGGTAGGATCAGGCCGGCCGGCAACAAGAATGCCGCCCTCCCCGCCATCGCGGCCACCGTCATGGCATCAGAGCCGGTCACCCTCCAGAACGTTCCCAGGATAGGCGATGTCGAGACGCTTTTGGAAATCGTCACCTCCCTTGGCGCGGAGGTTCGCTGGGACGATCAGAACGTAGTAACGATCGACGCCTCGTCGGTCTCTTCGGGAAACGTAGACCGGGCGCTGAGCGAACGAATTCGGGCGTCGCTGCTTCTGGCGGGACCACTGTTGGCTCGTTTCGGGAAGGTGAACCTTCCCCCTCCCGGGGGCGACGTCATCGGGCGCCGCCGAATGGATACTCATTTCCTGGCGTTCGAGGCGCTCGGGGCCTCCGTACGGTTGGCCGGCGGGTTCGAGATCGAGGCGCGGGACCTCAGGGGGGCGGATTTCTTCTTGGATGAACCTTCGGTCACGGCGACCGAGAATGCCATCATGGCGGCTGTCCTCGCCAAGGGGGAATCCACGATTCGAAATTCCGCTTCGGAACCCCACGTCCAGGATCTTTGCCATCTCCTCAATGAGATGGGAGCCGGAATCGAAGGGATTGGTACCAACCAGCTTCGCATTTCCGGCGTGCCTGAGCTGGGAGGCGCCACGTTTGCAGTGGGTTCCGACCACATCGAAACCGGGTCTTTCATAGGCCTCGCGGCGGTCACGGGAAGTGAGATCGTGGTGGAGGGTGCTCCTGTCGAGCACCTCGATTCGACCCTCTTGGGTTTTAGGCGACTCGGAGTCGAGGTGAGTGTCGATGGAGATACGCTTACGGTTCACGGTGACCGCACATGCCATGTGGCGAGTGACGCTTTTGGGGCGGTGCCCAAGATCGACGACGGACCCTGGCCGGCGTTCCCGGCGGACCTCACCTCGATTGCGGTCGTAACCGCCACACAGTGCACGGGCACGGTCCTGGTTCACGAAAAAATGTTCGAGTCCCGAATGTTTTTTACGGATAAATTGGTTGCGATGGGCGCGCGCATCATCCTCTGTGATCCCCACAGGGCGGTCGTGGTCGGGCCCTCGGTGCTCCAGGGAACCGTGCTGGAGAGCCCAGACATCCGTGCGGGTATGGCGATGCTCATCGCGGCCTTGGGGGCCCAGGGGACCAGCCGCATCCACAACGTCACCCAAATCGAGCGGGGATATGAAAGGATTGACGAGCGGCTGAGGGCGTTGGGTGCCCGCATCGAGCGTCTGGATGTGCCATAGTGGTCATGGCCGGATTCCGGTGAGGTTGATTCACGGGCGTAAAACGAGGAAGTGACGATGTCTGAGGAAGAGAAGGGAGCAGATACCGAGGAAGAGCCGAAGGAAGAAGGCCGGGGTGAGGGTATCAGAGGTGGGATTCGACAGGGACTCAGCATGCTCTCGGCGATGAAGGATGCCATTGAAGAAACCCTGAAGGAGGCGAAAGAGCGTGGGGATCTGAGCCCGGAGCGCGCCAAGGAAGTGATGCGTAGCACGCTCGAGAAGGCCCAGGAAAAAGCCGGGGAAGCCCGCGATGCGCTCGATTTCGTCAAGCAGAAGGAATTTGATCTACTCAAGAAAGTCGTGGAACGGATCGAGCTCCGAGTCGCTGAAATCGAGCGAGACGCGGGCACGGACCCAGGTGAATCCTGAGATACTTAGACCGAAGGTAGGGAGCACTCTTAGGTGCTTGAGGAATCCGTGTCCGAGACCGTCCAAGTCTTGTAAATAAAAGGCGTTACGCCTATATTAGGCCTCGTTTGGGCCGCCCGAAGGGGCGGCAATTTTTTAAGTGGGGGAGTTGTCAGCCCCCGCTTTTTTGTTCTCGGGGGTTTAGGTCGATCTCCCGGGTAGGAGGGGAGCATGGCTCCGGCGAGGCCGAACATCAGGCGTGAGGCAGAGGATCGCCTCCAGCATCTGGGGATCGATCTCGTTTCGATGGATTGGGCGGGTAGTCGGAATCGGCCGGTCATTCAGCTCCGCATTGAGCGCAGTCCGATGGGTGAGCCGCCGGTGACCGTGGACGACTGTGCTCGCGTGAGCCGCGAGTTGGAAAGTTGGTTGGATGAGCATGAGGAGATACCGGAACGGTACGTGTTGGAGGTCTCCTCGCCGGGTTTGGAGCGGCCGCTGACGCGGACGCGCGATTGGGAGCGATTTGCGGGCGAGCCGGTGGTAGTGGTGGGATATGGCGTGCTCGCGGAGCGCTCGTCCCGGCTCGAGGCCGTGCTGCTGGGGTTGGATTCGGAGCCGGAACCGACGGTTCGGCTCCGGCTTGGAGATGGTGCAGAGGTGGGTGTGCCCCTTAGGGAGATCAAGCGGGCCCACCTTCTGTTCAAATGGAAGTGAACGCTCAGCGCTGAGGACATTATGATCGATGCTGCCCAGATCGTAGCCGCGTTCAACGACGTCGCTACTACGAAGAGCCTGTCACACGAGGAAGTGAACGACCTGCTGAGGGATGGCATCATGGCAGGCCTGGCTCGGATACATGGCCCCAACGTACAGGCGGAGGTCAGCATCGACGACACCACCGGTGGTTTGGGCATTGTGGTGCTCCGCCGTGTGGTGGAAGAGGTCGAGGATCCGTCGTCCGAGATCAGCCTCGAAGAAGCCCGCTGGGACGATGAGGATTTCGAGGTCGGGGACGTGATGGAGATTCCGGTCGACTTTGAAGATTTCGGCCGAAATGCCGTGATGGCGGTGAAGCAGCGCATCGTACAGCGGGTCCGCGAAAACGAACGGGACCGGATTCGGGAGGAGTACGCCGATCGTGTGGGAGAGCTGTTGTCGGGCGAGGTCCAGCAGATCGAGAGAGGCAAGATCGTGGTGATGCTCAACCGCACGCCCGACGCGGACGCCATAATCCCGTGGAAGGATCAGAATCCTCGGGAGCGGTTCAGGCAGGGAGATCCCATCCGCTGTGTACTCAAGAAGGTCGAAGAGACGCCCAAAGGACCCCGGCTGGTCCTGTCGAGGGCGGCGCCGATCTTCGTGGGTGCGCTCTTCTATCTCGAAGTGCCGGAGATTCATCAGGGGATCGTCGACATCAAGGAAATCGCGCGCGAAGTGGGTGGGCGAACCAAGATCGCCGTCTATAGCCACGATGAGTCGATCGACCCGGTAGGCGCCTGTGTCGGTTTGCGGGGTTCCAGGGTCCAGGCTGTGGTTCAAGAGCTGGGTGGAGAGCGCATAGACATCGTTCCGTGGCATGCCGAACCGGAGGTCTTTGCGCGGCGGGCTCTTGCGCCTGCTCGGGTCTCGAAAGTGATGAGCGATCAGGAGCGCCAGGTGATCACGGCTATCGTCGATGAGGATCAGTTGTCTCTGGCCATCGGCCGAAACGGACAAAACGTGAGGCTCGCGTCGCAGCTCATCGGATGGCAGATCGATCTATATGGATCGAGGGAGTGGCTGGAGCTCGGTGCCGATCTGTCCTTGTTCAAGAGGGAGTCGGACGAGGATGCCTTCGAGACGTCTGACTTTGCGCTCGCCGAGCTTGATCTGACGGCGGAGACTCTGAGTACCCTAGAGAAGGGCGGGTACAGTACCTTTTTGCAAATCATCGACTTCGACCGTGCCGCATTCCTGGCCATCGAGGGCCTCGGCGAAGCGGAGGCCGACCAGTTGCTCGCGTTGATCGATGAGTTGACGGTCGTGGCAGAGGAAGAAGCCGTTGCGGTCGAGGACGCCGAAGTCGAGGAAGCCGCCACCGCAGAGGTTGAGGACGAAGGTGAGGGTGAGACTCAGGCCGAGGAGGCTGCTCCATCGGAAGACGAAGGTGAGGGAGAAATTCTGGCCGAAGTTGATGCCCCGGTAGGTGAGGAGGCCGCGGTCGAGGAAACCACCACGCCGGAAGATGAGAATGAGGCGCATGCGTGATCCTATGGCTCTTCTCGGAATGGCTCGACGTGCCGGAGCGGTCGTATCAGGGACTGGCTCGACGAGGCGGGCGGTCAAGGAAGGCCGTGCGCGGCTGGTCTTGTTCGCTCAGGATGCCTCTGAGACGCAACGAGACAAGGTGATGAACCTTCTCCGTCACGGGCAGACGCCTCGTGCGACCGTCGGGACGCGCGAGGCGTTGGGATCGGCCGTGGGATCGGCGCCGGTTTCCGCAGTGGCTGTCACGGATAAGGGGTTCGCGAAGGAGTTGGTTGCCCGGCTCGGTGCAGAGTCGGGAATACCAGTCGAGAATGGGACTCGGAGGTAAACGAAGCGGATGCGGGTTGCAGAATTAGCCACCGACCTTGGGGTCTCGCCAAAGGTATTGTTGAGTCTCCTGCGTACGCTGCGGATTTCCGCGACGGACAACGACGCGTCCGTCAGTGACGGGGATGTCGCTCTCATTCTGGCTCGCCTCGAGCGTGAGCGGCGGAGCGGGCACGCAACTAGAGCGGAGGCCATCGAGGCGGCCATCGTGGACGCCAAGCCGACGGCTGGAAAGCGCCGTCGTCGCCGAAAGAGTGAGTTGCCCCCGGAGCCGGAGCCGGAGGTGGAGGCAACCGAAGAGGCAGACGTGGCAGCGGTAGCGGCCGAAGCAGACAGCGACGAGGCTTCCGCCGACGCGCCGAGGCAGGCCCCGGATTCGGATTCGGATTCGGGGTCTGTGGATGTGATGGACGTAGCGGACGAGGTTGCCCCGGAAGTCGATATCGTTGCCGGTACCCAATCCGCTCCGGGTGATCCCGAGGAGCCTTCAGCCCGTCTCGAGGTGGAGTCCGAGTCTCAGGCCGAAGCGGAGACCAAGGCGGAGGCCGAGACTGGGGCGCCCGCTGCCGCGTCTCCAGAACCGGAAGCCCCGCCGCGGAAACGGCCGGAGCCGGCACGGCAGGCTGGATCCGAGGGGCCTGCTCGGGTGATCCGCCGCCCCAAGCCTGCGGGTCCTTCCGGAACGGCCGGACAGGTCCGGGTCCAAGCGGAGGGGTATACCCCCGATGGCCAGCGGAGCCAGCGCCAGAGGAAGGGTAAGAAGCGCCAACGTGTGGATCAGAGCGCCGTCCAGGAGAACATCCAACGTGTGATGGCGCAGCTCAAGGGCGGAGGGAAAAAGCGTCGCCGAAAGGGATCCGCACCGTCCAAGGAAGAGCGCGAGGCCGCGGAGGAGGAGGCGCGCCAGGAAGTGGAACGCGAGCTGAAGACCGTTCGGGTGGCCGAGTTCCTTACCGTATCGGAGTTGTCCGACCTCGTCGACGTGTCCTCGACCGAGCTCATCGGGTCCGCATTCAAGAACCTGGGGCTCACGATCACCATCAATCAGCGCCTCGATTTTACCCAGATCGAATTACTCCTCGATGAGTTTGGGTGCACGGTGATTCGCGAGGAGGAGTACGCACACCACGAAGACACCGTCGAGGACCACGACGCCGAGGAGGATCTGAAACCGCGGTCGCCGGTCGTGACGGTTATGGGGCATGTCGACCACGGTAAGACGCTCCTGTTGGATTCGATCCGGGAGTCCAATGTCGTGGCCGGAGAGTCGGGCGGTATCACGCAGCACATCGGTGCTTACCACGTCGAGTTGCCTGGTCACCGCGCGATCACGTTCCTGGATACGCCGGGTCACTCCGCCTTCACGGCCATGCGTGCTCGAGGTGCGGAGATCACCGACATCGTGATTCTCGTGGTGGCTGCGGACGACTCGGTCATGCCGCAGACCAAGGAAGCCATTAGCCACGCTCGGAATGCGGGGGTACCCCTGGTCGTTGCGGTGAACAAATGTGATTTGCCGGCAGCGGATGCCCTCAAGGTGAAGCAGGAGCTTCTTCAGGAGGACGTCCAGGTCGAGGAATTCGGCGGAGACGTGTTGAGCTCGGATATCTCGGCCAAGACCGGGGAAGGGATCGAGGAGCTTCTGGAAAAAGTCCTGCTCCAGGCCGACTTGTTGGAACTGAAGGCCAACCCTGACCGAAGCGCCATGGGAACCGTGATCGAGTCCGAGTTGGACGTGGGGAAGGGCTCGGTGGTTACGATCCTGGTCAGGAAGGGGACCCTTCGAGTGGGAGAAACTTTCGTTGTCGGGAATTTCGAAGGTCGCGTTCGGGCCATGCTGGATGAGCGCGGGCATAAGGTGGCGGAGGCCCTTCCGGGAGTCCCGGTGCAGATCCTTGGAACCGCCGGTGTTCCTCAGGCCGGGGACACGTTCCAGGTCATGGCCGCCGCCAAGGCGAGTGAGATCGCGCAGAGCCGGATGCGCCTGGATCGAGAGAAGCAGCTTCGAATCAAGGAGCGCGGGGTCAAGCTCGGGGACTTCTCCGGCTTGGTGGCTGAAGGGAAGGTGGAGATACTACCGCTCATCATCAAAGGGGATGTGGACGGCTCCGTGCAGGCGTTCTCGGACGCGCTGGAAAACCTCGGGACCGACGAGGTGAAGGTCCATATCGTTCACCGTGCGGTGGGAGCGATCAACGAAGAGGATGTATTGCTGGCCGGGACGTCCGGGGCTGTCATCCTCGGGTTCGGGGTCCGTCCGAACACGAATGCGCGTAAGAACGCCGAGCGCCAGGGCGTCGACATTCGCAGCTACGATGTGATCTACGAGGGTGTCGAGGAGATTCGGTCTGTGCTCGAAGGAATGCTGGCTCCAGAGCGTATTGAGCACATCCTCGGGTCCGCGGAGGTTCTCGAAGTCTTCAAGATCAGGAAAGTCGGTACGATTGCGGGCTCCCAGGTCATCGACGGTGTCGTCGACCGGAAGGCGGGCGTCCGGCTCATTCGGGAGGGGATCGTCGTCTACGAAGGGGAAGTTTCCTCGTTGAAGCGCTTTAAAGACGACGTCGGTGAGGTCCGAGAAGGCCTCGAGTGCGGCATCGGCATCGCAAACTTCAACGACATCAAGGTAGGCGATGTGATCGAGAGCTACACCGTCGAAGAGGTGGCGCGAACGCTTGCGGCAGCGACGGTCTAGGTCTAGGGTCAGCGAGAGGCGTGCTCGTTTCGGGGTGCTCCTGGGACCTCTCGCTTCCCGAGTGTAGGTCCCTCAAGGACAAGCGGAGGGTCGTCAAGTCGTTGAAGGATCGAATCCGGGGCCGATTCAATGTCTCCGTCGCGGAAACGGCCTACCAGGACGTGTGGACCCGTGCCCAGCTTTCCGTGGCACTCGTGACTTCGGACGGCGCCTCGCCCGACTCCGTTCTCTCCAAGTTGGATCGTTTTATCGAGGGTGAGCACCGCGTGGTGATTCTCTCCGTAAACAAGGTGCGTTACTGATTCCTCCGTGTCATGGCTAAACCGAACCGACGACTCGCCCGGCTCAACGAACAGTTCCGTCGGGAAATTACGGCCATACTACGCCGGGCGGTTCGTGATCCGCGGGTGCTGGATGTGGTCGTAAACTCGGTTGAAGTTACCTCGGACCTCTGGCTTGCTCGGATTTACGTGCACCTCGGCAATGATGACCAAGAGCGGGCCGATGCGCTTTTGGGCCTCGCTGCCGCGGCGAGTTTCATTCGACGCGAGCTCGCGGCCGTGTTGCACATACGCCGCATCCCCGAGTTGCGGTTCCTGGAGGACAAGACGCTCGCTCAGGCCAACCGCATCGAGGAGATTCTCAAGGGGCTCGACGTGGGCCGAGACGAGGAGGATGACCCGTCCAGCGAGACGAGCGATCCCACGGACGGCGACAGGGAGGAACCGGGTGGCGGATGACAGGGTGGTCGTGCCCGAAGGGGGTGGAGCCCTTCTCGTCGACAAGCCTGCAGGACCCACTTCGCACGACGTGGTAGACTGGGCCCGAAAATCCCTGGGCGTACGGCGAATCGGTCACACAGGGACGCTGGATCCTTTCGCTTCCGGACTCCTGGTCCTGCTGGTCGGCCCCGTGACGCGCCTTGCTGAATACCTGTGTGTGCTCCCCAAGAAGTACGAGGCCCGCGCGCGGCTGGGGATCCGAACGGACACGCATGACGCCGAGGGCAAGACCGTGGGCGTCCAGGACCTCGGGGCGGAGCTGACCCAAGAGCGGATTGAAGCGGAGCTGGCCACCTTCGAGGGGCGCGGGCAGCAGGTCCCTCCGCAGTTTTCAGCGAAGAAGGTGGGGGGCGAGAGGATGTACAAGAAGGCGCGTCGAGGAGAGACCGTTCAACTCCGGCCCGTCGATGTGGAGATTTTCGAAATTCAGCTCACCGACTTCGCACTTCCTGAGATCGGCTTCACGATGGCCTGCTCGAGCGGCACCTACGTCCGAGCAGTAGCGAGAGATCTCGGGGACAGGCTTGGGGTTGGAGCCCATCTCACGGCGCTGCGCCGAACCGCATTAGGAGAATTTTCCGTGGACCGTGCGGTACCCGGTGAGGTCCTGCGAGAAGGCCTTCCACCGGATCCGACCCATTGGGTCGAGCCGGGGGCCGTGGTGGGTCACTTGACGACGGTTCGTGTGGAGGCGGACGCCGCGTTGAGTCTTCGTCACGGACGAGCGATTCCCTGGCCCGGGAAGGCCGATCCCGAGTTCGAAAATCCCATCGCCGTGACCGACGAGACGGGCTTGATCGGCATCGCAGAGATCCGGGACGGGCACCTCGCGCCGAAGAAGATCCTCAGGGTGCTCGAGCCTTCTTAGAAGGCTGTTGAGGAGTACAGCGTGTCGCTGCACATGGCGCTTGTTCGGGTTCAGACAAGGACCGACCACGAGGCGTAGCAGAGCTACT
>JADFNK010000008.1 GCA_022563405.1 Gemmatimonadota bacterium
TTCCGGGCCGGGCGCGTCGCGCCGGCCATCGAGGCCCTCGGTCTACCGGACGCCGGCGGCGCCTGAGCCGGGGGGACCGAAGAAGGCTGGACCCGCTCAGCCCTACTCGGGTATTTCGAAAACGACAGTCGCGGCTTTGCCGCGTGTACAACGGCGGCTCGCCGCCTACCTGAGGTTCTCAGGAGAATACTCGTGCTTGGCTTCACAAGGACCCGACCCAGACTGATCCTGCCGGCCGCGGCGTTCGCCGTTCTGGCCGCGACTCCCGCCCTTGCCGCCCAGGACCGAGACGCGGCCAACCCAGACTCCGTGTCGCTCCATGAGAGGGCTAAGGAGGTCCAGGCACGCTTCGAGCGTTTTCGAGAGGAGCGCATCCCTCCGGAACTGGCGGGATACGGGCGCGGGTGCGACGAAATCGTTGGCCGGTTTTGCCTTCGCTTCGAGGAGGGTGAAGACGAGAGCGAATGGACCGTACCCGAGGAGCCCATCGAATTCGGCATGGCGAGGGTCCAGGTGCTTCAGGAACTCGCCGAGATTCACCGCCAGATCCCCCGCGATTCCTGGATTCTGGGCCAGCGTGTCTTCTACATGGGAGAGGTCGGTAATTGGCAGGGCGCGGCGAGCCTGATCAGTAGGTGCGGCGGAGGGAACTGGTGGTGCACGTCGTTGCTCGGATTCGTGAGGCACGAACAAGGGGACTGGAACACGGCCGCCGACCTGTTCGCGTTGGCCATCACCCAGATGCCCGAGGGCGAAACCTTCCTATCCCTGGGTCTTCTCCTGGACCCCGACGCATTGGAGGTCTATGAGAATGCGTCCGATCAGGCCGCCGCCGAGGAGCGACTGTGGCTGCTTTCCGACCCGCTCTATTTGGTGGACGGAAACGACCGGATGACGGAGCAGTACGCCCGGGCGGTTCTCATCCGCATGCGCCGTGAGGCCGTCAACCCGTACGGCGTGGAGTGGGGCGACGACATCGAAGAACTCACCCTCCGTTACGGGGCTGAGCGTGCGTGGGAGCGGCGACGGAGCTTACCGAACGGCACGCTCCAGGACACGCGCAGCATCGTGGGTCGGCATCATCCGAAGAGCCAGGAATTCCTTCCACCGGACCTGGCTCTCGAAGATCCGGCACAGGTGGCGCCCGGTGATTGGACCCTGGAGCAGCGTCGCCCGTGGACTGGGTACGCGCCTCCCTACGCCCCGGACCTCAACGCCCTCGAGACCCAAGTCGCCCGTTTTCGGCGTGGAGATTCGCTGCTCGTCGTTGGGGCTTTCGCGCCTCAGGAAGAGGATGCCACGGTGGACAGCCGCCGGCAGAGTATGAATCCACGTATCGTCGATCTTCGTGCGCAGCGGAACGAGGATCGGGGGGACCAACAGGCCCGCCTCAATCCATTCGGCGCGCCCCCTGAAGAACCGCTGCCGCTCCCCGTCGAGGAACGCCAGCCTGAAGGCCCCGTGCAATCCGCCCTCTTCCTGATCGACACTGAGAGCGGCGAGCAGCACGAAGTCCGGGGTGAGGGTCCGAGTGGCGTGTACCAACTCCAGGTGCCGAATGGACGTTATGTGGTCGGCATCGAAGCCTTCAGCCCCGATGCGAAACAGGCCTGGCGGGACCGCCACGGACTGTGGCAAGATCCGCTCGCCCCCGGTTTGGCGGCGGTCTCGGACCTGCTGATCCTGGCGGGTGGCGGAGAGATCCCGACGTCACTCGAGGAGGCGCTACCGACCGCACTTTCGGCGGTTCGCGTTCGGGCCGGCGAACCGTTCAAGCTGGCGTGGGAGTTATACGGACTCCAGATCGGAGAGTCGGCGACCGTGCGCATCGGCATCGACGAGGGCGGCGTGGGCTTCTTTCGGGCAGTGGGCCAGTTCCTGCGGGTGCTCCAGCCGGACTCCCCCGTGCTGATGACGTACCAGGACGCCGGACCCGACGTGTTGGGCACGGTCTTTCGCTCGGTTCAGCTCAGTCTACCCCCCGACCTGGAGCCGGGAGAATACACACTGACAGTGGAGATCGCGCTTGCCGGTCGTGAGCCCATGACGGTGCCGCGACCGATCATCATCGTGCCGTAGGCCCCTAGGCCTCCTTCTTTAGGCCTCCTTCTTTCCGAAATCGACGTTCACCGTTTCGGACTCTTCTCGCCGAAGCTCCTTCAGGTCGTCGTGGATGCCCTGCGTCAGTTCACGCTCTTCACGGAGTGCCCTGAGGAGCCCCTCGGCTTCCCTTGCCTCGACGCTCAGCCTCCCCGAAGTGGCCAGCACACGATCGACCACCGCCCTCTGACTGGTCATGGACTCGAGGCTGGCCCGGATCTCTCTGAGTAACGCATCCGCACGCTGGAGACGCACCTCTGACTGTGCGATCTGTTGCTGCCGCACCTCGATACCATCGAGCGCCTCGGTCATCACTTCCGCCTTGGCGCGCACTTCCTCCAGCACTTCGGCGGCGCTCTGTACTTCGTCACGCGCCGCGGAGATGGCCCTCACATCCGCGAGCGTTCTCTCTGTCGCAACGAACAACTCCTGCACGTCGCTCCGGACCTGACTGACGCCCTCCTGTCTGGCGAGCAGGGTTTCGATCGACTGTGCGAGTTCCTGCTCCACCCCGTCGAGTTCCGCAAGTTTCTCCTCGAAGCGCGTGATCCGCTTTTCGGCAAAGCGGAGGCTGCCGGCCCTGGCCTCCAGCAAGTCCGCCCGCTGCCCAATCTGGTCGGACTGCTCTTCGGCGATGACGAGACCCTCCTTCACCACTCGGATCTGATCCTCCAAGGACTGGACTGCCTCCGCCGCCTCCTTCCGGAGGGTCGACGCGCTCTCGAGTTGCTCCACCGCCTTGGACAGAGATTTCTCCCCGCGCCGAATGTCCGCCATCACGCGGTCGGCCCGTTGGGAAAGTAGAGTGAGACCCTCGGCACGCTCAGCCGCAGAGTCGACCCCGTCACCCAACTCGGCCATTCGCTGCTCGGCCTGCCGAACCGAAGTTACGACCTCCTCGATCGTTTCCCGTACTTCGTCCGCCTTTTCGGCGTTGCGGGTCACGGCCTTGAACCGGTTATCCGCATCCACGAGGCCCTCGAGCAGGTTGCTGCTGCGCTCGTCCAATTTTGTGCCGATCCGCTGGAGCTCCGACATCCGCACTTCGAGTTCGTCGAAGGATTCGCGACGCTCGTCCAGGTCGGATGCCGCCGCCACGACGCGATCCGCATCCTCCCGCATGCGATCGATGCTCGCCGTCAGATCCTCGATCTGCGCGACCTTCGTGCGGAGCTCTCGCATCGATTCGTGGGTCCCGGCCAGCCACGCGCCCGTCTCCGCCTGCTCCGTTTGCAGCCTGTCGATCTCGGACCTGGTAGCCCGCAGGGTCTCCAAGGCGCCGGCAACCTCCTCTCCAGCGCCACGAAGCGTTCGCAGATCGTCCATGCTATCCTGCACTTCGGCCTGGCGGGCCTCGAGGCTCGAGAGAGACGCGGCCACGTCGAGGGCGGTGCGTTGGGCTTCCGACATACCTTCCCGCATCCCTTCGACCAACTCCACCTGCTCGCTGATCCGGCCCAGCTCGCCCGAGAGCGACGTGAGGCGCGCCGACATGTCGTCGACCCTGCGGCTGGCTTCGTTCACCGTTGCGCCCGTCTCCTCGAGCCCGCGGAGGCGGTTCTCGAGGTCGGTCACATCAGCCCGGAGAGCGATGACCCTCTGTCCGTCGGCTTCCAAGGTGCTCTGCTCCAGCTCGAAGCGCTTAGTGGTGCGCCGCATCTGCTCCTGCAACCCCGCCAGCCCCGCCCTCAGCGTCTTGCTTTCCCGTTCGACCTCACTCTGCTCTGCCCGTAACTCGCCCGTCCGCTCGGCCACCTTGGCGTTTATGTTGCGAAGGTCGTCGACGCTCGCGTGCACCTTCTGCAAGTCTTTGATCTGCGTCTTGGCTTCCTTGAGTTTCGCCTCGAGCTCCCAATGGAGGTCGGTGAGCGCCCGAGCCTGCGCCTCGGTCCGATCCAGCGCCTCGCGTTGCCGCTCCACCGCCCCGGTCTTCTGGACGATGTGGTCGGACAACGCCTGGAGGGAGCTCAACTGCCGCTCCGTTCGGGCCCCTAGCTCCTCCGCCTTGGTGAGGTCCAGCTTCGCTTTCTCGACCCGAGCCACATTGGCGTTCGCCTTATCCACGCCCTCGTCGATCGATTCCAGCTTCGAACGTAAGTCCCTGTAATGCGACGAAACGCTCTCCTGTGCCGCCCGTATGCCCGCCTGGTCCTCCTGAATCTGGGCGACCTCCTTCCCGTAGCCCAACGACTGTTCGCGAGCCTCTTCGACCTGTGCTCGAACCTTGGCGAGCGCCCCGTTCGGTCCGACGAAGTCTACGAGCTCCTGCTTTACCAGCCCCACGGACTGAAGCGCATCGTCCAGCTCCGACACTTTTGCGTCGGCCTCGGCCAAGCGCTTCGACACCGATTCGAACGAGCGCTCTACCGATTTCTGGTCCTTCTCCACTTGCCCGGATACTTCTTCGAACCGGGATACGGACTCTCCGAGGGCGGTTGTACGTCCATCAAACGAATCAGCCCGCGCCTGTAACTCCGACATCTGCGCTGTCAGTGACTGGACCGTGGCCTGCATGGCCTCGAGCGGGTCCACAAGACTCTCGAACTTCTTCGTGGCCGTATCAGACCGCTCCAAGAGCTCCCGAAGCGCTTCACTGTCACGTTTTGATTGGGCAAGGAGCTCAGCGAGTTCCTTGGGGAGTTCTGTGAGATCTGCGCTACCGAAAAGCGATTTCCAGGACATGAGGCCTCTCCATCCGTTCCATCAATTGGTCGCGTGAACTTAGGTGCGTACCACCAAGGCGCCAGGTTCCCCGGCCCGCCCTAGAACGTGGGTCTACCAAGAGGGTGAGAAACTGAGCGCGATGGATCAAACTTCGTCACGAACCGTGATTCGCGCCACGAAAAAAATAGCTCCGACAGAGCATCAGCGGTGCCCACTCCCAACACTACCGCCCGGGACGCTCGAGCTCACGTCCATGTAGATCGTCGTAAAAGTCGAACATCTCCCGGTTGTAGTCCTCCTTCCGAGCCCGCTCGAACGGCTCGATGATCTCGAAGAGCATCTCGAGACGTTGAGCCATCGTAAGGTGCCCCCGAAGATCTTCAGGTGCCAAAAATCCCCGGCTGCAGAACTGCTGGGTCTTCCGGAAATAGGACTTGATCAAGCGGCGGGCGGCGTTCGTGCGCTCCACGAGTGGGCACCGCTCCTCGGGCAAGGCGCTATCCTCGGGCAAGGCGCCGTCCTCGGGCATCGCGTCCACAGCATCCAACTCGCGAAAGAGATCGCTGGCCCAGTCGTCCGTCCCGGCGCCCTTCCACTCCCGAACGAGTTTGGCGGCCAAGTAGTATTCCTCCGACCAAAACTGGTCATGGAGATGAGAGATCAGCAGGGCACGTTCTGTGGGTTCGGGTCCGGTCACTTTCCCTCTGGAAGGCTGCTGAAGAAGTACAGTGGGGCCCCCACCCGGGACGCCACGAAACCTTGGATTCCACCGAACACGAATCGAAGGTGTCCTACAGGCGAGGTATGCAGCAAGGGCTCGGGGAAGTAACCTATTCGACTCATCGAAATGAACGGTACCCTCGCCGCCGGAGGCAACCCCGCGCCAGCCACTCCGGTCGTGGGGAAACACTCGGACCGATCCAGCCGTATTAACAGATGATGAAGTCACATACCAAACGTAAGATCACGTTCCTGATCGGATTCGCTGCGTACTTCAGCGCTATTTGGTTTCTGTGGGATACGCCGGCCGTGTACCCGCTCAAGGTTTTTGTAGTCCTTCTCCACGAGATCAGCCACGCGATGGTCGCGGTCGCCACCGGTGGCACGATCGACAAGATCGTCCTGGACCCCAATCAAGGCGGCGCCTGCTACTGCCCTGGAGGGAACGCCTTTCTCACTCTGTCGGCGGGGTATCTGGGAAGCTTGGCTTGGGGGGGGCTCCTGGTTTCTGCCGGCCAGATGAAGCGCATCAACAGCCGGTGGGTTACGGGTGCCGTGGGGCTCCTCGTGATAGGCCTGACCCTCGCCTACGTCCGCAGCTCATTCGGCTTCTGGTTCGGCCTTGCCTTCGGGTCCGTCCTCGTTCTCGGCGCGGTCCGCCTCTCGGTGGCCGTCAATCAAGGCATCCTTCTGACGTTGGGGCTCACGAGCTGTCTTTACGCCATCCTCGACATCAAGAGCGACGTGATCGATCGGCCGGACCTGCGCTCAGACGCCGCCATGCTCAGCGAGCTGACCGGGATCGATACCGTCGTATGGGGCGGCCTATGGATTGTGATCGCCGTGCTGGCTAGCGCGTGGCTGTTCCAGTGGTCGTACCGAAGGGCCTGAGTCCTACTATATCTAGTGGGGAAACTCTGATTTGTGCCGAGGGCTGGCCAGTGCAGCACCTCCCTTGATCTCGCCCCTACCGACCGATATGTTGGCGTTGGCCGAACCTGGCCTGGGCCGCTCCAAGCCTCCAATGAGGGGGCGGGGAAGCGGACTGCGGGTCTGCGAGCCCGCCGGTGTTCCGCCCAAAGTCGAACCGAAAAAGAGGAGGTGACCAATTGTCTAGTCCAAGTAGTCTGCCCAACCTGGTGAGGGCAAGCGATCGCTGCTTCGGTAAGTAGGAGCCGAAACGGCTTCAGCTGTCCGCACCGGTAGCGGCCTTCGCGCCGGGTTGCGGCAGACAAGAGAAACGCGTCGTCGGGGTGGTTACCCGGCGGCGCGTTTCAAATTCCCAGAGAGTCGGAGCTCAGTCTCCCCCACCCTCCTCCTCCGAAAGTAATCCGGCCTCAGCCGAAGTAATCCGGCTCGTTTCCCGCCTTCCATTTGATGTTGCACCCGATGCTGGGCCGCTGGTTCGGAGGGATGGATTCACCCTCGGCGAGAGCCTCCACGGCAGCTCCCAGATCCGCCCCCGTAACCGGTACGTCATTACCCGGACGGCTGCCATCGAACTGCCCTCGATAGACCAGGCAACGTTCCTGATCGAACAGGAAGAAGTCCGGCGTACAGGCTGCCTTGTAGGCCTTGGCGACCGACTGGGCCTCATCGAAGAGATACGGAAACGTATATCCGAACTCCCCGACTTCACGGGCCATCGCCTCGGGGGCGTCTTCGGGAAAAGCCACAGCATCGTTGGAGCTGATGGCCACCACCGCCAAGCCCTTTGCTTGGTATCGCTTCACTGAGCGGGCCAACTCTTCCCGGATGTGTTTCACGAACGGGCAGTGGTTGCACATGAAGATGACCAGTAGGCCGGGGGCGGCGGCGAAGTCGCCGAGCGCCCGGGGCCGCCCGTCGGTATCCGGCAACACGAAGTCCGGGGCCACCATACCCAGCGCTGCCATTGTCGATTCGGTTTTCGCCATACCCGCTCCTTACCCCTTCCCGACCTCCATCTGCTGCGGCAGAGTAACGAGATTGAGGACCTTGAAGCGTCGCTCGCCTACCGGAAGCTCGATGGTCACCTCTTCGCCCTTACGTGCGCCCAGGAGACCTCGACCGATCGGAGAGGCCATCGATACCTGTCCACCGTCCAGGTCCATGAAGTCGCCCGCCACGATGGTGAAGTGGGTCACTTCGTCCATCGCCAGATCATGGATCTCCACACGAGATCCGAAACCGACACGATCGACGGGCATGGCATCAACATTGATCTTCGACAACTCCGACAAACGCTGCGTCAGCTGCCCAAGGCGAAGCTGTACGAATTGCTGCCGCTCGAGGGCAGACTTGTACTCAGCGTTTTCCCTGAGGTCGCCCAGCTCGACGGCCTTCTCGATCCTTCCCGGGAGGAGAACGTTGAGCTCGTTAACGAGCTCCTCGATCTCCTTTCCGAGCTTCTCCCGAATCTCGTCAAGCATAGGGCGCGGTCCTGGAGAAGGGGAAGCCCGAAACGGGCACAGCCATCGGCGTTGGAAAGCAGCGTTCGCTCCTTCCACATCCACGGGGAAGGAACCGCTTCGCCGGCTAAACTAGTTCTTTCGTGATATCCAACAAGTAGTACTCCACGCCGCTCGACGACGCACATGCCGCCGGGCGAGGGGAGGGACCCTAGCCATCACCGCCTTGTGGGTGGGTTTGGCTTGGTAGGCGTCGGGCCTTTCGGCCGAATGGCGTAGAGCCCCCCCCAAACTGAATACCGGTCCCCGAAGGGACTTTCCAGAAGGCCGCGCCTTCCAGAAGGTGAACCTCCTGGAAGGCCAGTCCTCTAGCCTACGGCCGGGCTGCCCGACTCTCCGGTACGGATCCGGTAGCACGCGGCCAGCTCCACTACGAAGATCACCCCGTCTCCGAAGTTGCCGGTACGTGCGCCCTCGATGATCGCCTCCTTCGTGCGTTCCACGAAGTCGTCGTTCACGGCGATCTCCAGACGGACCTTCTTCCGAAGTACGATTTCGAGATCCGCACCACGGTAGCTCTCGGTATACCCGCCCTGCTGCCCCACACCCTGGGCGTTGGCGACCGACATCCTACCAACACCTACGTCGGTCAAGGCCTGCTTCACTTTATGAAGGGCTGCAGGCTGTATGTACGCGATTACGAGTTTCATTAATTTGCTCCGTTCGTATTAAGCCAGAGGCCGTTAGCGAGTCATCACGATCTGGTAGTCGGGATACGCTTCCATGTTGTGCTCTGCCAAGTCCAGCCCGCGGCGTTCGTCTTCCTCGGACACGCGGAGTCCCATCGTCACTTTGATCAAGGAGAAGATGAGAAGCGCACTGGTGAGGGCGAACGCTCCGTAAGCCACGACCCCGATCAGTTGTGTGACGAAGGAGTAGTCGCTGAAAATGCCCACGGCCAAGGTTCCCCAAATCCCACACGTCAAGTGCACAGAGATCGCTCCCACCGGATCGTCCATCTTGATTCGGTCGAAGAACATCACCGAGAAGACCACGATGACGCCGGCAACCGCTCCGATGATCGCCGCGCTCAGCACGCTGACCGTGTCCGCGCCCGCAGTGATCCCCACTAGGCCGGCCAGCGCCCCGTTGAAGACCATCGATGCGTCAGGATGTTTATGGACGGTCCAGGTCGTCAACATGGCCCCGATGATCCCCGCGCTGGCAGCAATACAGGTCGTCACGAGGACGAAGGATACGAGGGCCGGATCGGCGCTGAGCACGGACCCGCCGTTGAAGCCGAACCAACCGAACCAGAGCAAGAACATGCCCGCGGCGGCCAACGGAAGACTGTGTCCCGGAATCGGGTGAATTCTACCGTTGACGTACTTCCCAAAACGTGGCCCGAGCAGGAACACGCCCGCGAGTGCAGCCCATCCCCCCACCGAGTGTACGAGCGTCGAGCCGGCGAAGTCGTGGAAGTCCATGTCGGCGAGCCATCCGCCTCCCCACGTCCAAGAGCCCACCAGCGGGTATACCAGGGCTACGTATACGGTGGCGAACACCAAGAACGAGGCCAGCTTGATACGTTCGGCTACGGCCCCGGAGACGATCGTGGCCGCCGTCGCCGCGAACATCGCCTGGAAAAGGAAGTCGGTCCAGTAGGTGTACCCCTCATTGTACTCCGAGGTGGCCAGTGCCGGATCTGAGAGACCGGCAAGGGACGACTCGATGCCAAAACCGGAGAACCCAAAGAATCCCGAGATTGAAAAATCCGCGGGATACATCAGGTTGAAGCCGACGATGGCGTAGGTGAGCAATCCGATCGCAATGACGCTCGTGTTCTTGAACAGGATGTTCACCGTGTTCTTGGACTGGGTCAGCCCCACTTCAAGAAAAGCGAACCCCAGGTGCATCATGAATACCAACAACGTGGCAACGAGCATCCACGTGTTGTTGACGGTGAACATCGCCTCCGCCGCGGTTTGTGCTGCCACCGGCGCGGGCGCTACCGCTGCAACAAGCAGCGGAAGAATGAGTAACGATTTACGTGAAAGCTGCATGGGTGGTTTTCCCTCCATCCGGTCCCGTAGACAACTACATGCGCAAGACGCGCTTCTGCACAAGGCGCGAAACGCGCCTACGGCTACCGCCATTGGCAAAGCGTGTGCCACGAAACCCGGGTGAAGCTCAGATGCGGAGAAAACCCTTTATGTGTAAGGGAAAACCCCACTTATCAGGGCCTTCAGAAAGAGCGTTCTCGAGGCGGGAAATCCTACGCTGCGGTAGGACCAGGAAGGGAACCCACTAAAATGTAGGGGTCGGTGCGGGCGATCAGGTCAACCCGTATTTCTCGACACGAAGGCCCATGATCCGCTCGGTGAGGCCCAGCTGCCGTGCGGCCCCGGCACGGTTGCCCTTGTTCATCTTGAGGGCGTCGACAATCAACTCTTTTTCCAACACCCTCAACTGCACGTTGAGGGGCCCGGACCGCCCCTCGTCGACCTTGGCCATCTGAAGGCTGGGCGGAAGCAAGCGGGCGTGGATGACCTTTCCGTCGGCGAGTAATACCGCGCGCTCGATGGCGTTCTCCAGCTCCCTGACATTTCCCGGCCAGTGGTAGGCCATCAACAGATCGATCGCAGGCGTGGACAGCCGTACGATGGATCGCTCATACCTCAGGCCGTACTTCTCGATGAAGTGATCCGCCAGGAGGATGATGTCGGTACGGCGTTCCCGCAGCGGCGGCACATGAATCGGAAACACATTGAGGCGATAGTAGAGATCGGCCCGGAACCGACCCACTTCCATGTCCCGCTCGAGGGGACGGTTGCTCGCGGCGACAACGCGGACGTCCGTCTTCAACACCGTACTGCTACCGACCCTCTCGAACTCCCGCTCCTGTAGGACCCGGAGAAGGCGGAGTTGAATCGCACCCGTGAGGTCACCGATTTCATCGAGGAAGATGGTTCCTCCCGACGCAAGTTCGAACCGCCCCTTTCTCTGCTGCACGGCACCGCTGAACGCACCTTTCTCGTGACCGAAGAGCTCACTCTCGATGAGGCTCTCCGGAAGCGCTGCGCAGTTGACCCGTATGAAGGGGCCCTCCGACCTTCGACTCCCGTAGTGAACCGCATGCGCGATGAGTTCCTTTCCCGTGCCACTCTCGCCCCGGATCAGCACCGTAGCATCACTTTGGGCGACCTGGCCGATCATCTCGTACACCGGCTCCATTTCGCGCGAATTGCCCACGATGTTGGACGGCCGGTAACGGTCGGCGAGTTCCCTCCGCAGACGCTTGTTCTCGTCCATGAGCGCCTTCTCTTCCTCGTCGAATTGTCCGAGGCGTACGACATGAGCGATGAGGGAGGCCAGGATCGAGAGGATGCGAATGTCCTCGTCAAAGGCGAAGTCGGGCCCGTACGGCCGCTCGGCGCTCAGGGCGCCGATCGTCTCATTACCCAGCTTGACCGGTACGCAGACGAAGGCCATCTCCTTGTCCGGGCGATCCTCCAGGGGACGGGCCCGGCCCAAGAAAAGCGGCTCGGCGGCGATGGAGGGTACTACAACGGGCTCGCCTGTCTGGACGACACGCCCCGTGATCCCCTCGCCCAAACGGTATCTCCCGCGTTCCCGCTGATCGGCGGAAAGGCCGATCGCTTCGTGAACCAATATCTCGGACGTGCGGCGGTTCAGAACGGTGAGGGTCGCGCACTCCACATCCATATGGCGCGCGAGAGCCTCGAGAATCGGCCTCATGGACGTGCTCAAGTCCGAAGCTTCATCGAGGAGGGTGCTGGCTTCGTGAAGAAGCGACAGCGAACGGGATTGTCCAACGGAATCTACTAACATCGACCCTTTCCTACATGCTAAGCCCAGCCCGCTGAGCCCGACAGTTCCCAGCCACCGACGAGGGGCTCAGGAGGGCGGGGGCGGGTGTGAAGGCAACAAGCTACATAAATGTAGGGGCGGGCGCACGCCGTTGTGTAGTTGGGTTACGGTCGAACCGCCAGAACTCCCACGGAAATAGCGGGGCGGCCCGATCCGCTACCAGATCGGAGCAGCCCCGGCCAAGGCAAAAACACTCGAACTCGAGCTTCAGCTGCTGAGACCTAGTTGAGCGAGAAGGTCTTGCTCACGCCGAAGACAAGAGTGACCTCGTGCGTGGGTGCAGCGCTCCCGTCGACTGCCCGCGAGAGGGATGAGTCGTTCCAGATGCCCGAGATACTGAAGTCGAGATCCGCGGCTGTGAATCCGTACCCGGCTTCCACGTACTGCGAACCCGCATCCCTTTTGAACACATCACTTAGGGCGTCGCTAAGGTCCTGGGCGTAAGCAATGGTCCCGACCGTCGCAAACAACCCTTCGTGCTCGCCCGTGATCCCGATGAAGTTGTACTTCGGGTGTGGGGCCCCGGTCCTATACTGACCCACCGAATACTCGATCGAGATCCCGCGGAACCCCACCCCTAGGTTGACCTCGAGGTACGTGTCGTCGAACTGTCCGGTATAGAAGTACCCGGTCCCGCCCAGGCTGACGCTGACCTCGTCGGTGAGGGCGACGCCGTAACTCGCATACAAGTCGATCTCCGCTCCGTCACCCACGTCCGCGGCCCACGTTCCCGCGGAGAAGTCGTTCACCGCCACGTCCAAGCCGGCGCTCGCAGAAGATGTCTTCTGCGGAGCCCCGCGGTAGTAATACTGGCTGACAAAACCGGCGTTCGCCGATAACTCCGCGTCCTGGGCTGCACCCACCAACGGCGTAGCCAAGACCGCAACCAATGCCATCACACCTATGCTCAATTTCATTCGTCAGTCTCCTCGAAACGTGATGGAGCGTACACGAGCGGCGACATCCACCATTCGGGCGGCCCCGGAACCATCGGAGCGCACACAATGCGAGTCTCGTGCCAAGAATCACGAACCGGAGCCCGAGACACTTTATCCCGTTGGCGGACAAGCACCTAGAGACATCGAGCCCCGGAAAATATCGGCGTCGCTATCATACGAGATGGTGGGACTGTCGCCTTTTCCTACCAAAATGTAGGAACCTTCGGGAGGCCCTCGACCGCGGGCCCTTCAGCCTGGGCCTAAGTTCCAGTTTGGCGTCCGCACTAGCCCGAGGTCGCCCAAAACCTCCCGGAGCGTACCGAGAACCTGAGCTGCCTGAGCCTCGGAAAACAGGAGGGGCGGCCGCAGTCGAATGGACCGCGGTCCGCAGGAGAGGATCGCCAAGCCCCGGTCCCAACACCCCTGCACTACCTGGTCACGCGTGTCTCCGTCCGGCAAGTCGAACGCCAGGAACAGCCCCTGGCCCCGCACGTTCGAGACACTTCCGAACTCTCCGGCCAACACCTGCAGCCCCTCTTGGACTGTGGCGCCCACGCGGGCCGCATTTTCCACGAGGCCGTCCTCCTGGATGACCTCCAGGTAGCGGGCACACCGGACCATGTCGGTGAGGTTGCCACCCCAAGTGGAGTTGATGCGGCTCGATACGTGGAAGACGTTGGACTCGATTTCGTCGATGCGCGGGGTGCTCATCATGCCGCAGACCTGGGTCTTCTTTCCAAAGGCGATCAAGTCGGGCACAACACCGGTCTGTTCGTACGCCCACATCGTCCCCGTTGCACCCAGTCCCGTCTGAACCTCATCGAAGATCAGTAGTGCCTCGTACCGGTCCGCGTATTCCCGGAGCTTGGCGAAGAACTCGGGCCGGAAGTGATGGTCGCCACCCTCCGCCTGGATGGGTTCGATGAGGATGGCGGCGATGCCGTCCGGATCATGTTCGAAGGCGGCTTCGATTTCGGCACACGCCACCCCCTCCTTGGCCGCGACCACTTCCTCGTCCATCGGAAAGTCGATGTACGGGCTGGAAATCCGAGGCCAATCGAACTGCGGGAAGTCATCCGTCTTGGTCGGATCGGTATTCGTGACCGAAAGTGTATAACCGCTTCGACCGTGAAAGGCGTCCCGGAAATGGAGAATCTTGTCCGCTCCGCCTTCGACACCCCGCGCCCGGTTCTTCTGAGCTTTCCAGTCGAAGGCCGCCTTCATGGTGTTCTCCACCGCGAGCGCCCCGCCCGCCACAAAAAAGAGGTAGCGGAATTCGTCCGGAACGGCCAAAGCCCGGAACGTCTTGACGAAGGCCGCAAACTCCCGGGAGTACATATCGCTGTTCGACGGGTTCGCCAGGGCCGCCCTCATGAGGGACTCACGGAAGCCCTCGTCCCCCAGCTTGGGATGATTGTGACCTACCGGGAGGGTGGCGAAATATCCGTAACAATCCAGATACTCCTTCCCTTCCAGCGCATCGACGATGACCGCACCGTGGGACTTCTCGAGATCGATGACCACGTGGAATCCGTCCACGAGGATGTTTTCCTTCAGGATCTGGAAGACCTGATCGGCCGGAATTTCGACCTTGGGCATGTCACTCTCCTAAAAGGCTGTTGAAGGAGCACGGTGGGCCGCGTCGTGGAGAGTGGACTCGAAATCTGAAAGCAATCTAATCGGGTTTTGCAGAAGTGTCTCGGCCACACTAGCCTATACGCCTTGGTGAGCCTATACACCTTCGTGCGATCCCGAACGGTTTCCCCACCACGGAAATTTCATTGACCCCCGCCCCCAAACCGCAGGACGAGCCAGTGGCCGAACCTGTTTTACCCGGGCTCCTGGTGGAGCCCGAATGGGTGGTGGCCCACCTCGGTGATCGGCGCTTATGCATCGTGGACCTCCGTGATGGAGAGGCGTACGAGGGCGGGCATATTCCCGGTGCTGTCCAGCTGGACCTCGAAGACATCGGCGAGATTCGCGACGGGTGCGACAACGCCGTCTTACCCCCGATGGATTTCGAGCGGGTCATGGCCCGACTCGGGATCTGCAAAGGGGACACCGTGGTGGCGTACGATGACCACTGGGGCTTACCCTCGGCCAGGCTCACCTGGGCCCTCCACTACTACGGAAAACGGGAGGCAGCCGTGTTGAACGGCGGTTGGGACCGGTGGCAGGAGGAGGGACGACCCACGACAGGCGTGCCGAGGTCGGACGGCGCTGCCGCGGAGAATTCAGACAGTCCGGAGAATTCAGGCAGTCGAGAGCCGAAGGGGAGGGACGGATTCGAGGCACACCCCAACCCGGACGTCGCCGCCAACTTCGAGTGGATCGTGGAGCGGGTGACTCGCGAAGACGTCATCCTTCTGGACACACGTTCCCGCGCCGAGTTCGACCAGGGGCACTTGCCCGGGGCAAAATGCTGGGATTGGTTCAACGCAGTGCCCACCGGATCCTGGGACTGCTGCCGGGACCCCGAGGCGCTTCGGTCGGAGCTGGCGACGCTCGGCGTGCATCCTTCCGACGAGGTCGTCGCCTACTGTAGATCGGGCATGCGGGCGGCGCACACCTACGTCGTGCTCCGGCACGCCGGCTTCCCGCGGGTACGGTTGTACGACGGTTCTTGGCAGGAGTGGAGCATGAGAGACGCACCCGGTCGTCATGAGGACGGATGACCGATGAAGATACCGGTATGAATGCGGTCCTTGCGCTGACGGCCTGGGCGGTGGCGGCCGTCGTATACGTGGCCGCTCGCGCCCTGGACACTGAGTTTTCGATGTTCTGGGTGTTCGGTCTCGCGTTCGGATTCGTGCTTCAGCGAGCGCGTTTCTGCTTCGCGTCGGCCTTCCGCGACATCTTCTTGCTGGGCCACGCCCGCAACATGAAGGGGCTCCTCCTGGGCCTCGCCGTAGGATCCGTCGGGTTTGGGCTGGTCATGAGCCGTCAGGTACCCCTGACCGGACTGGGCATCTATCCGCCGTCGGCCAACGTGCTGCCGCTCGGAATCCACACGGGACTCGGCGGACTCCTGTTCGGCGTGGGGATGGTGCTGGCGGGCGGGTGCGTGTCCGGCAGCCTCTACCGAATGGGCGAGGGCTACGTCGCCTCCTGGGTGGCCTTCGCCGGTGTGATGGGTGGCCTGCTGGTGTCGGCCTACACGTGGAATTGGTGGTGGGAAGCCCACATCGCCACGGCCCCGCGCGTCTGGCTCCCTCACTGGATCGGGCACCCGGGCGCATTGGTCGTCACGCTGCTCGCTCTGGCCGCGGTCTACGTGTGGGTCGTGTCGATAGAACACCGGGCCGGCGTGGTGGTCCCTCCCCCGGCGTCGGGAGCCCGCCCAGAAACGGAGAGTGTTGTCGACGATCTCAGATCGACTCTGCGACGGGTGTTCGTTCAGGGCTGGCCCGTGCTCCCTGCGGGGGCCTTGCTGGGCGCCCTCAACGTTTTGCTCTTTACGGCCAGAGAGCCCTGGGGGTTCACGGGAGAGGTCTCGCGCTGGTCCATCGGGATGGCCTCGATCGTCGGCGCCGCACCCGGTCCCCTTGCCGGAGTGGAGTCGTTGCCGGGCTGTGTTCTGGTGCCTTCGGACGGACTTTTCTTCAACCACATGTTATTCCTGGTGTTGGGAATGTTCTTCGGCTCTTTCGCCGCCGCGGTGGGGGCCGGAGAATTCAAGGTCAGACTTCCGAAACGCCCCGTGCGGTATGCCCAGTCGCTCGGTGGCGGGGTGATCATGGGGTACGGGGCCGGAATCGGCATGGGATGTACGATCGGCGCCTTCTTCTCGGCGATCCCATCCCTGGCGGTGAACGGTTGGGTGTTCGGCGGATTCCTTGCGATCGGCGCCTGGATCGGCACTCTTATCATCCAGCGAATCGCGTAGCCTCCTCCAACGGATCGAGTAGATTCTCATCGATCCGGTGAAGAAGCCGGCGAAGAATCCTCATGCACCGACCGGAACTCGAGCAGACCACGGGAAACCGATGACGCACACCAAATTGGACGTGAGAGGCGAAATCTGTCCGTATCCGATGATGCGGACGGTGAGCGCCCTGAAAAAACTCCCTGGGGATGAGACGACTTTGGAGGTGATCACCGACCACCCGCCTGCGTTGGAGACGATTCCGACACAGGCCGCACGCCTCGGGTTTCGGACCGACATCGAAGAGACGGCTACGTCCGAGTGGCGCCTCACGATCACACGTAATGAAGCGGAGGCAGAGGGATGACCTACGATCGAATGGTACCTGCGAAGCTGCTTTGGGTCGTGCTTCTGAGCACCGTGGTGGCCTCATGCTCCGGCGACAGCGGTGAGATCGCCGAGCGCGCCTACGCCAACGACGTCCTGGTCGACACCGAATGGATCGAAGCCCATATGGATGACCCCAGCGTACGCGTGCTGGAGGTGGGTGGGAACGCTGAAGCCTTCGGCGAGGGCCACCTTCCCGGTGCATCCTTTGTGTCCATGGGGAGCCTGTCCAACCCCGACGACCCCCTCCGTGGCCAGATCGCGACGGCGGCGCAGTTGTCGGCGGCCCTCTCGAGGGTAGCCGTCGAACGAGATCAGACCGTGGTCCTGTACGACCGCCAGAACAACCGCTTGGCGGCGAGGGCTTACTGGGTCTTGAAGTATTTCCAGCACCCCGACGTCCGGATCTACAACGGGGGGACGCCCAAGTGGACCGAGGACGGGCGGGCAATGAGCACGGTGATGGTGGAGTACGAGCCGTCCGACTATCAGGCGGGTCCGGCCGACCCGGAGATTCGCACGACCTGGCAGTACGTTGTGGACCATACCGATGATCCGACGACGCTCTTCTGCGACGTCAGGAGCCCGGACGAACACTTGGGCCGAGACGTCAGGTCGGAACGGGGTGGCCACATCCCCGGCTCGATCAACGTGGAATGGACGGCCGCGGTGAATTCGGACGGTACCTTCAAGTCGGCCGAGGAGCTGGCGACCCTGTATGCCGGGGCGGGCTTCACATCAGACCGGCAGATCATCACCTACTGTCAGAGTGGCGTCCGGGCCGCTCACACGTGGTTCGTCCTGAGCGAGCTTCTCGGATACCCCAGCGTGCGCAACTACGACGGGTCGTGGGGAGAGTACGGGAACAACCCCGAAAGTCCGATCGAGAATTAGAAAGCGAGGAAGGACCTAACCCCTCAGTCGCTCTCGCGCGGGTCTCCCTCGTCCAAAACCTGCTGTGTGCGGCTCGCCCGGTAGCTACGCACGGCTTCCCGGATCTCGGGATACTTGTTTCCGAGTATTTCAGCGGCGAGCAGCGCGGCGTTCGTGGCTCCTGCGTTGCCGATGGCAAGGGTCCCCACAGGGATGCCCGCCGGCATTTGTACGATCGACAGCAGCGAGTCGAGCCCGTCCAACGCCCAGGCCTTCATCGGCACGCCCAGAACGGGAACAACCGTCTTGGCAGCCATCATTCCGCCGAGGTGGGCGGCCCCGCCCGCCCCGGTGATAATCACTTCGAGACCCCGCTCTTCGGCGGAAGCGGCGTATTCGATGCAAAGGTCGGGCGTGCGGTGGCCGGAGATCACTCGAACTTCATGGGAGATGCCGAGCGTTTCGAGCGTTTCCGAGGTACGCCGCATGGTCTCCCAATCCGACTTGGATCCCATTACGACGCCCACGAGTGGGTGGGACTCATTCATGGCAGGAGCTTGTACGAGCGGCCCTGCAGGGTCAAGAGTCTGGATCCGAGAAGCCGGCGCCCGACAAGAATCTCGAGCTTCGCGCGACCACCGCCGATCGGCCGATTCTGGCTCGAGAAAGAAACACTTGTTCCCGGGCTTCCCGATCCGCATCTTTCACCTGTTCAAACGTGTTCCGACTCCTCGAGGAAGAGCTCATGGATCGTACGATTGTGTCCGCCGGTGTACTCCTCGCCTGTCTGGCGGTGTCGATGCCAGCCCTAGCGCAAGAATCGACGCCAGTCGTGGCGCCACCATACGAGTGGACTTCCGACCGACCGGACGGGCATGCGCCCGCCGGGGTCAAGGCGGACTACCTGCTTGCCAAGGGGGAGTTCTACGCGGGCTACCGGTATTTTCAGCAGAAGTTCAGGGGCACGGTCATCGGCACCGACGCTGTGACCAGTGAGGACGTGCTGAATATCTTAAACTTCGCCGTGGCCACGCCGAGCTTCAACCACACGATACATGAGCTCGATCTTCGCCTCGGGCTTTCCGACCGGGCCACGTTGGAAGTCACAGTGCCCTTCTTCCGGAACGACATGCTCAAGCAGACGGACCTTACGTTCTTCGAGACTTCGTCCGAGGTCCTGGGTGACATCAGCATCCGAGGGTTGTTCGAACTCCTCGACATGGAGGCGTATCGGCTGAGCCTTACCCTCGGCGGCACCGTGCCGATTGGGAAACTCTCGAAGAGAGGCCCCACCCTCACAGATCCCCGGGGGATCTTACCTTTTGCGATGCAGGGAGGCTCCGGAACTGCAGACCTCCTGGCCGGCGGCACGTTCCAAGTACAGAATGAGGTCTCCTCGATCGGAGCCCAGTTCAACTCCGTGATCCGCTTCTATGACAACCCGTTTGATTACCGCCTCGGTAACAGTTACGACTTTACGGTCTGGGGCGCCTACAACGTCTCCGACTGGGCAAGCTTCTCCATGAGAGGATTGTACGACCACTGGAGCCCGGTCGAGGGAACAGAATCGCGCACAAACGGAGCGGAGGACCCTCTCGCGGAATCCTTCTTCCAGGGTGGAAACCGCTTCGTCATTCCGTTCGGCTTCAGCCTGTACTTCCGCGAGGGCGCCGCGGCGGGACACCGGCTCATGATCGAGTGGTACTACACAGTCAGCGAAGACCTGAACGGGCCACAGCCGTCCCACGAGCGGACCCTGATCATTTCCTGGCAAACCCTATTTTAGTGTCGCGTTCCCGACGCTAGACGACGCGCACCATGTGGTAGTTCTTCTTGCCTTTTCGAAGAATCAGGAATCTTCCCTCGATCGCATCGTCGATCCTGACCACCGCCTCGACCTGCTCGACCCGGACGTTGTTGACCGAAAGACCTCCGCCTTCGATGGACCGCCTCGCTTCTCCCCGCGACTTACACACACCCGCTGACGCAAACAGGTCCAGGACGCCCGTGCCGTCGCCCTCCAGCCCGGCCCGCGCCACCTCGCTCGACGGGACATCCGAGAAGACCTCGGCGAGCTCGTCCGCCCCCAGTCCAGCGATCTCACCGCCGAACAGCACCGAGGTGGCCCGTTGCGCAGCCGCCAGACCATCGCCGCCGTGGACTCGCCGCGTCACATCCTCGGCAAGCGCACGGTGGGCGGCGCGTTCATGCGGGCGCTCGGCGTGAGTCGATTCGACCTCGGAGATCTCTTCGGGACCGAGAAGCGAGAAGTACCGGAGATACCGAATGATGTCCTGGTCATCGACCGTCATCCAGAACTGGTAGAACCGGTAGGGCGACGTGAGCGCCGGGTCGAGCCAAACTGCACCGGCTTCGGTCTTCCCGAATTTGTGTCCCCCCGCCCCTGTCAGGAGGGGGTACGTGATGCCGTACGCCTTCTCTCCACGTATGCGACGGACCAGATCGATGCCCGCGGTGATGTTCCCCCACTGATCGCTGCCGCCCATCTGGAGCGTACATCCGTATCGCTCATTCAACTGAACGAAGTCGTACGCCTGGAGGAGGGCGTAGCTGAACTCCGTGTAGGAAATCCCCGTCTCCTGGTTCTCAACCCGCCGCCGGACCGACTCCTTCTTGAGGAGCGCATTCACGGAAAAATGTTTCCCGACGTCACGTAGGAAGTCGACCATCGAGATCTCGCCCAGCCAGTCCAGATTGTCGACGGTACGAGCCGGGTTGGTGGAGTCTTCGAAGTCGAGAAAGTGCTCCAATTGCCCGCGGATCGCCTCGATGTTCTCGGCCGCGTTCTCCCTGGTGAGTAGTGGGCGCTCCTCCGTCTTGCCGGAAGGGTCTCCGATGAGCCCGGTGCCGCCCCCGACGAGCACGATCGGATGATGCCCGGCCCTCTGCAGATGCATGAGGCCCATGATAGGTACAAGATTGCCCACATGAAGGCTCGCCGCCGTGGGATCGAAGCCGATATACGCCGTTACAGGACCCTCGGCGAGAGCGGCCTCCGCTCCCTCGGTAGAGTCCTGTAGCAACCCTCGCCAGCGATATTCTTCCAGTAAGCTCATGTCACCCAGTGGTGTATCGTTCTGCCGAATTGGAATCGCTCGAGACCCGGCACGGAAGCCGCAGAATGGTCGGCGAAAGATGGTCGGCAAGAAAAGATAGTCGGCAAAAGATAGTCGAGGAAACGCCGTCAAGCATGTGAGAGGCCTGAAAACACCGCGCGCACGGAGTCTCGATCGGTCTTGCCGTTCGCGTTGAGGGGGATTGAATCGGCGAATTGGATGCGCCTCGGCAACTCGGCGCCGGAAAGCCGCTCCCGGGCCTGCGCCATCAGCGCCTCCACATCCGTTTCAACCTCCGGGTCGGGTACGATGAGAGCGACGACCGCCTCGCCCCAAACGTCGTCCGGAATACCCACAACCGCCACGGCAGAGACGCCTGGCAGAGCCTCCAGCACGGCCTCCACCGATCGGGGATCGACCGTGGTCCCTCCTGTCACGATCCGATCGCTGATCCGGCCGGTAATCCAGAGATGGCCATCATCGTCGAGTCGCCCCAGGTCGCCCGATGCGAGCCACCCCTCGTCGTCCGCCTCACCGGGGGAGACCGTGACGCCCCGCACGCAGATCTCTCCATCCTCTTGGATCCGGAGTTCGAGGCCGTCGATCGGAAGGCCGACGGTGCCCGGTTTCTCGGCCACGAGGTCTTGGGGGGCGGTCGCAACCTGCGAACACGCCTGGGTAAGTCCGTACGTCATGGCAACCGGATATCCCCTCTCAACGGCCCTCGGAACCAGCATTCCACCGGCCGCGGCGCCACCGACCAGAAGGCAACGGAGTGACGAGGGAACGGGCTTCCCTCCCCTCACGTCGAGCAGGCGCGCCAGCATCGTGGGAACGAGTGAGGCGTGTGTCAGACCGTCCCGCTCGATCAACTCCGCCAGCATCTCCGCGGAGAAGCGCCCCCGAACCAGAAGTACACATCCCACGTGGACCGCTCTATGCACGAGCGCGAGTCCACCGATGTGGCCGAGGGACAGGGAAGCGTACCAGCGGTCCTCCACGGTGAGCCGCAAGCGTGCCACAGACGCACGGGCGCTCGCCTCGAGGGCCGATGCGAGAATCGGCACAGCGCTGGGGTCACCCGAGGTGCCGGAGGTCCAGAGGAGGGCGAAGGGGCTCGACTCGGATCCGGGCGCGCCGCCTGGCGGGGACACCGCCCCCAACACGTCCGCCGACCCTTCACCACCCGCCGGCCTGGGTAGATCGTCGAGCGTCGTGATCCAGTCCGCTGCGAGCGCCACGTCACGCACGTCCCGCTCCGTGCTGAGGATCAGGTCCGGCCCGATCGCGTCGAGCGCCCGCTCCATGGTGGCCGCTCCCGAGCGAGGATTGAGCGGTGCAAGGACGGCCCCTGTCCGGGGGACGGCCCATACGGCCTGGACGGATAACACACTCGGATGCGCCACGAGCGCGACGGTCGAGCCGGGGCCAGCTCCCAGAGGTGCGAGGCGGCGAGCCATACGACCCACCGCGGCGTCCAGCTCGGCGTACGTCCATACACGACCGCCGTCGTCCAACGCAGGAGCGTCGGGGTGAGCGTGGGCTGCCGCCCGGAGTGGATCACTCACCCGAAAGCCAGTCCCGCAGCCAAAAGCAAACCGTACAGGCCGACCACCCGGGCCGTGCCGGCCAGTGCCGGGATCAACTCTCGCGGGTCGTCCTTGGTCATGATGAGGATCAGAGGCGAAGCGGCGGCCCCCCCCGCGATGAGCGCGATCAGCCCCGCCGCCGGCCACTCGTACACACCAACCCCGAGGACCGGAACGGTGAACCCGACCACTAACAGGGCCGCGTATTCGACTCGACTCCCGTTTCTGCCCAACCGCACCGCCAGGGTACGTTTGCCGGCCGAGCGGTCGCTTTCGAGATCCCTGAGGTTGTTGGCCACCAGGATCGCCGTACTGAGTGCGCCCACGCCCACCCCGGCGAGGAGCACATCCCCGGGGACCGCGAGCCCCTGTACCCAATAAGTGCCGCCGACTGCGATCAAACCGAAAAACACGAAGACGAACGGATCGCCCAGCCCGTGATACGCAAGGGGATAGGGCCCGCCGGTGTAGGCGACCGCACAAAGGAGGGACGCGAGGCCAATCCACACGATCGGCCATCCGCCGACGGCCACCAGATACACGCCCACCGAAGCGGCGGCAACGAGCACTGCCACCATGCCCCACCACACTTGGCCCGGGGGAATCAGCCCTGCTTGGGTCACTCGCACAGGGCCGACCCGGTCCGACGCGTCGGCCCCCCGCACGAAGTCGTAGTAGTCGTTGGCCAGGTTCGTCGCGATCTGGATGAGAAGCGCACCGGCAAAAGCGGCCAACACGGGGAAAAGCGCGAAGACCCCATGCGCCTCTGCCAGCCCTGCCCCGACGAGCACGGGAGCGGCGGCGGCGGTCAAAGTCCTGGGGCGCACAGCCTGAACCCAGGCGGAGGCCCGGCTCGAGGCCCGACTCACAGAGTGAAAGCCCGAGTCACGGGGGGGCCATCCCTACCAGGGCAACCAGGGAAACTTGCGAAAATCTGGATCGCGCTTCTCCAGATAGGCGTTCCTCGCCTCCTTCGCTTCTTCGGTCATGTAGAAGAGGAGCGTCGCGTTCCCAGCGAGCTCCTGGATTCCGGCTTGCCCATCCAGCTCGGCGTTGAAGGCGGACTTGAGCAAGCGGATGGCGAGTGGACTCTTGTCCAGGATTTCCTGAGCCCACTTCCAGCCCTCTGCCTCGAGCTCGTCCAGCGGTACCACCGCGTTGACCATTCCCATCTCGAGCGCCTCGTGGGCACTGTACTGGCGGCACAGGTACCAGATCTCCCGGGCCTTCTTCTGGCCCACCATGCGAGCCAGGAAAGACGATCCGAACCCGCCGTCGAAGCTCCCGACCTTGGGGCCTGTCTGGCCAAAAACCGCGTTGTCGGCAGCCAGAGTGAGGTCGCACACGACGTGCAGCACGTGCCCCCCGCCGATCGCGTAACCCGCCACCAAGCAGATGACGGGCTTGGGCATACTCCGGATATACCGCTGGAGCTCCAGCACGTTGAGGCGGGGCACGCCATCCTCTCCAACGTAGCCGCCGTCACCACGTACACGCTGGTCTCCGCCTGAGCAGAACGCGTAGCCTCCGTCCTCCGCCGGTCCCTCCCCGGTAAAAAGCACGACCCCGATGCGGGTGTCCTCCCCGGCGTTCCTGAACGCCTCCTGGAGCTCCAACAGTGTTCCGGGCCGGAAAGCATTCCGCACACGCGGCCGGTTGATGGCGATACGAGCCACCCCGTCGGCTTTCTTGTAGGTGATGTCCTCATATTCTTTGACGACCTCCCACTTCGGCTCGCTCATCGAATTGCCCCAGCTCAGAAGGCTGTTGGAGAAGTACAGTGGCCCGCGTAGTTCATGCGTTACAATAGCGCCGTAACGGCTCTGCGCACCGCTTCGGCGACGGCCTCACGGCTGCGCTGGTTCTGCTCGCGGTCGCTTCGAACCTCCAAGATCCGTGGCCCGGTGCCCGCGAGCACTTCTCCGAGTGCGTCCGCGACGCCGGTCGGATGGTCCACGGCGCGGTAAGTGATCCCGTACAGCTCGGCCGCATGGCGGAAGTCGAGCCCGTGCGGAGTCGCGAAATATTGCGTGAATTCAGGTTCGTGATCCCGGATGGGAAGCATATGAAAGATGCCTCCGCCGTCGTTGTTGATCACGACGAACACGATGTTCAGCTGATGTTTGGCGACGGCCAGGAGTCCGTTCATGTCGTGGTAGAAGGCGACATCTCCCACGACGGCGACGATCGGAGACCGCCCGTCACTCGCCGCCGCGATTCCGGCCACCGTAGACACGATTCCGTCGATTCCGCTCGCCCCGCGGTTGCCGTACACGCGAAGAGGTTTCCCTCCCCCACCGAACGCGTCGAGATCTCGGACCGGCATGGAATTGGATACGAACAGGGTCGTGCCCTCGGGGACCCCGGCGACCACGGCTGCCAAGACGTCGCCCTCGAAAGCGTCTCCAGCGTCGGAGCTCCGAAAATCACGGACCGCTTGGCTCGTGACTCGATCCATCTCTTTCCACCGCTCACACCAGGACTGGAGCGTATCGGGAGACGATTCCTTGGCGAGGGACCGGAGGGAAGACAACTCCTCCGTGACCGCTCGTATGAACGGGGCGACCTCTGCTCGGACGCTGAGCGAAGCCACGCCCAGGTGATCCTTCCAGTGATGCCCCGAGGTGATCCTCACTTGAGGCACGTGAGCGAGCTCGCTCAGGAACGCCAACAACGAAGAGGACACCGGTGCGCCACCGATGCGGATTACAACATCGGGTTCGAGCGCTTCTCGAAGATTCGCGTCCGGAAGGCACGCCAGAAAAAGGTCGTACCGTGCCACCGCGTGCTCCGCGTAATACTCGCTGAAGCGCACGCCCGAGAGAGGATCAGCGAGCACGGGAAACCCCGTGGCGCGCGCCAGATCTCCGATGGCCGGCCCTACGACCTCGGGATCGGGCACCGGACCCGCGACGATCAACCCCCGTGAGCCAACCCCCAGCGCGGCCACAACCGCCCGCACGTCGTCTTCGGTTGAGGCAGCCCTCTGCTGCTCCATGACCGGCACAGTGGGAGCACCATCCGCCGCGCCGTCCGCTCCCAGCGGATCCGCCGAACGGAGACTCGCTTCCTGCTCCGCACTGAGTTCGACGGGCTCCAGCGGCTTGTCGAGCGGAAAATTCACATGGACGGGGCCGGGGTCCATCCCTCCTGTCGCGGCGACGGCCCTGCACGCGAGTGTTCTTACATCCCGGAGATCAACCACTGGGGCTTCACCCGCCGGGGCTTCACCCACCGGAGCTGTACCGGCATCGAGGCTCTCCCTTACGAACGAGCCATAGAGGTGGGACTGGTCGATCGTCTGGTTGGCATCGGTCCCCCGAAACCTGAGCGGTCGGTCGGCGGTGAGCACAAGCAGGGGCACTCCAGCCTGTGACGCCTCGATTACGGCCGGAAAGAGGTTCGCGGCGGCGGTGCCGGACGTGGTGATCACGGCCGCCGGCCGCCGGGTGGCCTTCCCGAGCCCAAGGGCGAAGAATCCGGCGCATCGCTCATCCAGATGGACCCACATCCGGATCCGAGCTTCCCGCGCACACGCCATCACCAAGGGCGTCGATCTGGAACCGGGCGCAAGACAGACATGTTCGACCCCCACACGGGCCAATTCGTCGATGAAGGCCCTGACCCAGGCGGTGGTGACCGCCGGATCGCTCACCGTACTCCGCTCGCCGCGAGGGCCCTCAACATGGGCTCGAACTTGATGTTCGTTTCGTCCCATTCGAGGCCTGGATCCGAGCCCTCGACGATCCCAGCCCCCGCAAAGAGCCTCCACCGAAGGTCCTGGACCACCGCACAACGAAGCGCCGGTACGAACACGCCATTCCCGTCCAGATCGAACCAGCCTACTGGGCCCGCATACCAACCGCGTTCGAAAGGCTCCTCTTCGTCCAGGAACTCCAAGGCCGCGTCACGAGGAAGGCCGCACACGGCAGGCGTGGGGTGAAGGGCCTCGAGCACCGTGAGGGCCGAGGTGCCCTCGGGAAGCCGAGCGCGGATCTCCGTCTCGAGGTGCTGAAGCCGTGCCAGCGTGAGGACGTGGGGCTCCGGCTGAGCCTCGATGTCGTCGGCCAGCGGACCCAGCCGCGCGACCATGTCTTCGAGGGCGATGCGATGCTCCATTCCCTCCTTCTCACTGGCCAGTAACCGCTTCGCGAATTGCTTCTGCTCCGCTGGGTTTGCTCCGCGCGCTACGGTACCCGCAACCGCGGTGGCGTGGAAACGGCCTCCTGAAACCGTGGTCACCGTTTCGGGGGCGGCACCGGCGATCGCACATCCCTCTTCCGGCTCGAAGTAGAAGACGTGACTGCCGCGGTTCTCCTGCCACAGGTGATGGACGACGTCGATCGGATCCAGACGGCGTTCAGTGACCAGGTCGAGGGTCCGGGCTAGAACCACCTTGGAGACTCGGCCCTCACTGATCGCATCGAGGGCGTTCTTCACCGCGGCGTCCCAGCCGGCTCGCTCCGTCTCGTCCCTCGTGAAACGAACGCGGGGGGAGGGCTCCGCCTTAGGACTCCACCCCGTCGGATCTACGGATCCATCCTCCCCCACCGCCTCGAGCTCTCGGCAGATTCGCCCCGTATAGGTCAGCAAACGGGTCAGAGTCGCTTCGGCACCGCCTCCCTCGGGGTCGACGAGCATGCGCACGGTCAACACCGGGACCTCCCCTGCAACACCCACCAGCTCGAGCGCCGGGACATGGAAAAGAGCCGGCGGAAAACCCGACCAGAGATCCGCCGTCGGGTACTCCGGGCGGAACGCGAAGCCTCCAAAAAATCTCAAGCCCGGAGCGTCGCCCAAACCTTGCACGGAGCCGGGATCGAAGAGGGCCAGGGCATTCGCCTCGATCCCGGAGAAGAGTCCGCCCGGGTGGGTCCCCTCTTCGGCCGACACCGTCGCCAACGCCCCCGAATGAGCGATCCAGCGTTCGGACCTCGCCCAGAACCCCCGAGGACCGGCCCCGGCACGCCGGAGAAAGCGCATCGGATCGGCACCAACAGCGGGACCGGTCACAGCCAGTACTCGCGCTTGTGCAATCGCAGCGGCGTTGGCCGGGTTCATGGCTCCGGGGTTTCGGACAGGCGTGCGGCTTCTCGGTCCTGCGGTCGATTCACGCCAAGGCTGTTACGCAGAGCCAATATACGGGATTGAGGCAGATGACCAAGGAGCACCCCCCGAAGAGAGTCCCTGATATATTAGTCATGCCACCCGGGGTTCCGGGGGCCTTTCGAAGGCGGCGTCGTTGTCGAGGGGCTTGCGCCACAGCCGGCTCCGCTATTAACGAGGGGAAGTTGGATTCGGTTCTCGAGCAGTCGTTTTCTTTGGCGCTGGTTCTCGGGCTCGCGCTGGTTCTCGGGCTAGCGCTGGTTCTCGGCCTTCTAGGGGCGTGTTGGTTATGGTCGAAACAACCTCACCGGATAGAACCCGGGTGATCCTCTGGGTCGTGGTCCTAGCGCTTACCCTTCTCGCGCCAGTCCGTTTGGCGGGCCAGGACTCCCTTCGAACGCAGGAGCCCCAGGACACTCTCCCGGTACAGGAGCCCGAGGACACGGTCCTGGTTCAAGAGCCGGAGGACACGGTCTTCGTGCCCGTCGGACCTCCGAAGCCGGAGATCTACGTGGCTGAGCTCTCGGTCTTCGACGGCAGGCACTACCTCGGCCCTCTTCAGAAGGTCACCGACGGAACGAGCTCCTACGACAGTCAGCCGACGTTCACGCCCGACGGTCAATCGCTGCTGTACACTGCCGAATATGGTTACGGGGAGCGGGTCCAGACCGAAATCCACCGTTACTATCTCTCTTCCAGGCGCGATACCAGGATCACGCGCACCGGCGAGAGCGAGTATTCCCCCACCCCCGTCCTCGGAGATCGAGCTTTTTCGGCCATCCGCGTCGAAGCCGACTCCACCCGGCGCCTATGGCGGTTTACGATGCAAGGGATGGACGGCGAAGCGCTGTTCCGGAATCTGGACGCCGTCGCCCACCACGCATGGGGTAATGAGTCGACCGTGCTCCTCTACGTGTTGGGTGACCCCGCCACCGTCCGGATCGCGGACCTCACCACCGGACAGACCGAGGTGGTGGCCCAAGGCGTCGGACGCTCTCTGAACAAGATTCCCAATCGGAACGCCTGGAGCTTTGTCGAGAAGCTCTCCCCAAACCAAGCGTGGATCAGTGAAATCAACATCGGGACACGCGAAATCCGGCGCATCATCCCGACCGTCCTGGGCGGCCAGTCCCATGCCTGGACCCCAGAGGGCGTCCTGCTCATGACCAGGGGTAGCCAAATCTACCAGTGGGACTCAGAAGTGGACGAAGATTGGCGCCTGGTCGCGGATCTGGGGAATCGGTTCGTGACGGTCAGCGGCATCGCCGTGAGCCCGGACGGATCCAAGATCGCCTTCGTGGCAGACCCGATACCGGATGTCGAACCGTAGCAGGCAGGGGTGAATTTATCGCGGGGTAGGTCGGAACGGTAACTGGACCGCAGCCGTAACTGTGGTTGGCCCCTTGTCTCCGGAGCACGAAGACCGCATATCGCTCAACAGAGGTGAGTTGGTACCACTCTCTGAGAGGACAGGACAATGACGCAGATGCAACCCAATCCTGGTGTACGGCGATTGTTCGCCGCTTTGGTAGTGGGCGTGGCTTGCACCATGCCTACGCACATTCTTGCACAATCAGTCACCCCGCAGCACCAGGACGTGGTGTACGCGACGGTGGACGGCAAGGATCTCGCGCTGGACATCTATATGCCGGCCGGGGTTGAGTCGCCTCCTCTGCTGATTTGGGTGCACGGCGGGGCTTGGAGCCGGGGCAGCAAGGCGCAGGTCCGCCTCGAGTTCGTCGAGGCCGGTATCGCCACGGCGAGCCTCGATTTTCGGCAGTCCACCGACGCCCAGTTTCCGGCGGCGGTCCATGACATCAAAGCGGCCATCCGGTTCCTTCGGGCCAACGCGTCCGTCTACGGATACCGCACGGACCGAATCGCCATCAGTGGGAACTCGTCCGGCGGCCACTTGGCGGCGCTCGTCGGAGTCAGCAATGGGCATCCGTCGTTAGAGGGTGCCGTGGGTGACCATCCGAACGAATCCTCCGACGTTCAGGCGATCATATCCTACTACGGCGCCTCCAACCTCACGACGATCTTGGCGCAATCGACCCCGTTCGGCCTCGGGGTGCGGGAGCCTGCACTGACGCGACTCCTGGGTGCGCTACCCGACGAGGTAAAGGATCTGGCTGAGCTTGCCAGTCCGGTTTTCCAAGTCGACCGCAGCGACCCGCCGCTCCTCCTTCTGCATGGGGATCAAGACCCGCAGATGCCCATCAACCAAGCACACGAGCTGGTGGGTGCGTACAAGCAACTTGGGCTCGACGTCACGTTCGACGTCGTCCACGGGTCGGCACATGGAGGCCGCGCGTTCCACCGCGATGAGCATCTCACGAGTGCCTTGGAGTTCTTGTCTCGGACGATCGGTAACTAGCACGAAGATCCGATCGGTCACTAGCCCGAAGAAAGGGAGCGCCCACGGCACCATAAGGACCCGTCGTCACCTCACCGGAGGAGGATCATGCGATTCGCGCTCGTGATTTTCGTCATCGGGGGTCTGCCGGCCGTCGGCTTGGCCCAGGCACCGGAATCGGTGTTCCTCGAAGACCTCACCTGGACCGAGGTGCGCGACGCGCTGGCCGCAGGTGTTACGACGGTGATCATCCCGACCGGCGGGACCGAGCAGAACGGGCCCCACATGGTGCTGGGTAAACACAACTACCTGGTCCGCTACAAGGCAGGAGAGGTCGCTCGGCGTCTGGGAAACGCGCTGGTGGCCCCGGTCATGGCGTACGTACCGGAGGGGAACGTCGACCCACCGTCGGGGCACATGCGTTTCCCAGGCACGATCACGACACCGCCGGAGGTATTCGAGCAGGTGCTGGAGTACGCGGCCCGAAGCTTCAAACAGCACGGGTTCCTGGACATCGCGCTGCTCGGCGACAGCGGGGGTAATCAGGCCTCGCAGGCCAACGTAGCCGAGCAACTGAACCGGGAGTGGGCCGCCACGCCGGTCCGCGTGCATCACCTGACGGACTACTATCCCGGTCCCGGCGACGCGTGGCTGGTCACGCAGGGCGAGCTCGAGGAGGACGTCGGCTCCCACGCCGGCATGCATGACACCGCGAGCCTCATGTTCCTCAACCCGGCCATGCTGCGGCTCGACAAGTTGGCCCCAGGCTCACGCGGCGACGGCAGCGGTGTGGTCGGCAACCCCGCCCGCTCGACGGCTGCCTATGGTGAGCAGATCCTGCAGATGCAGATCGACGCCGCCGTTCGCCAGATACGCACACTTCGCGAACGCGGCCGATAACACACCTCAGGAGTAGGGCATCGGGGCCTGCTTGCCGATCAGTCGCGCGTAGACTGCCAACGATCCGCGATGGTGAGCCGTGTGATCCACGATCCCGGACACGACTGCGAGTCGCGGTGCGCCTTCCATGATCCGCGTGTCGGGAATCATCTCGAAGAGGATCTGATCCGAAGCCTTACCCACTACCGCCTTGGCGTTGACGAAGGCCCGGTTCAGCCATTCGATAGCCTCTTGAAGTGATGTGACTGCCTTCGCCTTGGCGATCGAGGCTTCGAACTCCATGTCCCAGCCGCCACCAAACGCTCCCTCGATGAACCAGTCGATGGAGTCGGCCGCGTGAGCGACGTGGCCGGCGACCGTATAGAGCTCCGGATACGGGGCGAACCCGGCGTCGTCCGGTTCGAAGATGGACAAGGTGGTCATGAAAAACTTCTGAGTCGATTCCAGTTCTTTGACGAGTCCTTCTGAAACAGCCATGGCGACTCCTCCGGAGTTTCGGGTTTTGTTCGGTTATGGTGCCCCGATTCGGAGTGTGTGTCAAGAGGATGCCGCCACCAGTTTTGGACTCAAAGCGGGAGACTCCCGCTTACCTCACTTTGTCTCCCTGCTGGTCGACACCGCTCTGGTGCAGGATCATCCCGGTCACATTTCCGGCGGCGTCCTTCGTGAAGGAGACCTGAGCATCAACCGCGCTCAGGAAGAACTCCGTCTCCGACTCGGCCAACAGGGCCAACTTCCCCTGCCCGGTAACCTGCGCGAACAGGGCGCCGCCCTCGAGCGTCACCATGACGATCAAGCCGGGCGCGAGTTCGTACTCCCCGACGTACGTGTCGAGGATTTCCTCGGCGACCTCGACCGCGATTCGCCCGCCCGTCGGATCCGGCGGGTCCGGAGCCTCCCCACTGACCTTTCGTGCCGGCTGGTTGGCGCCATTCTGATGGAAAATCATCCCGGTCACCACTCCGGAATCGTTCTTCGTGAAAGAGATCTGAGCATCGACCGCCCTATAGAAGAACTCGGTCTCCGACTCGGCAAAGATGGGGAGCGTCCCCTGTCCGGTGACCCGCGCGAACAGGGCACCGCTCTCCAGCGTCACGAAGACGGACATCGTGGCCAAGAGCTCGTACTCCCCGACGTAAGTCTCGAGGATATCCTCGGCGACCGTGACCTCGAGTCGCTCCCCCACGGGTACGGGCGCCGGGGCGAGCGGCAACTCCGGGTTGATGAGGTGCAAACCGATGTCGTCCGCGCCGTGTCCCGAATTCGTAAGTACGACCGCTCCCACACCCTTATCCGGATCGAAGCCGATGAAGGTACGGAAGCCGGCCGTGCCTCCGTTGTGCCAGACGATCGTCTCGTCGCCGACACTCCGCACCATCCAGTTCAGGCCCACTCCCGTCTGAGCGTTCATGCTCTCCCGGACCTCGTGACTGGCGCGCATCGAGCGCTCGAGTCGCGACTCGGGCGGGCCCGTGTTGGCGGCGAGGAAAGTCAGCATGTCCCCGATGTCCGACCGAAGCGCCCCTGCGCCCGCCAGGGTCGGCAGGTCCCAGAGCGGTACGACTCCGCCCTGTGCGTCATGCCCTTCCGCCATCCAGTCCAGCATGTCGCCCTCGAGGGTGATGCCGGTCATGTTCATCCCGAGCGGTCCGAGGACCCGCTCACTTATAACGTCCTCGTAGCTCCCGCCTCCGACCCGCGCGAGCACGTGGCCGAGCAATCCCACCGCGAGGTTAGAGTATTCGAACTCCGAGCCGATGTCGCGCCGCAACTCGTGGCCGGAGAGAAACGCGTACATCTGCTCGACTGTGTAGTCCGCATAAGGATTCGCCGGATTCGCCGGCGACATGTTGTCGGGAAGTCTCGGTAGCGCCGAGTGATGCGTGGACAGGTCGAGCAACGTGATCTCCCGACCGCCCCGAGAGGGCATGGTGACCTCGTCGGGCAGGTAGTCGGAGACCGGATCGGAGAGCGAGACCTCTCCGCGGGCGACCATGTCCGCCAGCAGCGTCGCCGTAAACACCTTCGTGATCGAGCCGATCTCGAAGAGCGATTTCGGACCCAGGGCTCGCGCGTTCGGACCGGCGTCACCATACGCGACGATACGTGTCGAGCCGTCGGCTTCCATGATGCCGATCACGATGCCGACTGCCCGGTCCTCTTCCACGCGGGACCGAATCAGCGCGGTGAGATCCTGGTCGGACGGGAAGTGCTGGGCTCCGGCAGCGCCTGGAAGCAGGAGTGCGAGCGTGCAGAAAACGAGGGTGACACGGATTCGCACGTTCATGTTACGACTCCCGGCTGTAGGATCGGATCGGCACGTTGCCAATGTACACTCGAGCATTCGGTGGGTCATTACGAATACGCGCCGGTGATCCTTACATTTAGGCGTGGACATCAGGCTCGGCCCCGACCACTTTCTCCGAAAACGCGATCGAGGACGGCGGGTCCAAGGTCGCGTGAGGTACCCGCGCCGTGTACCGTCAAGCCAGAAGAATCGACTTCATCGTCGGGACGGAGGCAATTGGATGCGCCCGGTAGTGCTGTTCTTGTTGCTGCTGACAGGCTGTGCGACGGCCACAGGCCGTCAGGACAACCGCAACTTGGGGAACTGCGCATGGCGGGTGTGCGTCAGGGCATTGAACACTGCCTCAGGCCGGGCCTATCAGGCTATCAATCGAGAACCGGTACCAGCCACGATCGTGCTGACGTTCCGATCGCCGGGGAACCTGCAACCAGGGGCCCACGTTCCAATCGAGACCGTGGTTCCGGCGGAATCGGACCTGATCCTGGTCCACATGAGAAACGTCCTTCAGGACCCGTCGATCGGCGCCGAGCTTTCGATCGCGATCGACCTCGGGGCAAGCACGACCGAGGCGGACGTTGATTACGCTTACGCGGTCCCGTTCGGCGGCACCCGCGCACGTGAGTTGATTCAAGGGTTCGACGGGGCCGATTCGCACTTGGCCAGCATGCGCTACTCCCTGGATTTCGCGATGCCGCAGGGCACGCCAATTCTTGCGGCCCGAGCGGGAACGGTGTTCTACCTGCAGGACCGCTTTACCAGAGGCGGGCCGAACCCGGACCTCCTGGAGCGGTCCAACCTGGTGGTGGTGGCGCACAGCGACGGGACGATGGCCTCCTATGGGCATCTCAGGCTCGGCATTCGTGTGACGGTCGGTGACACCGTGCGTGTAGGAGATTGGCTGGGGTCGAGCGGCGCGACCGGTTACGTAGGCCAACCGCATCTCCACTTCCACGTAGGTAAGCGGTTGCTGGGCGCCCCGGGGCGTACCATTCCGATCAAGCTGATAGGTCGCGACGGGCACCTCCTCAGTCTCGAGGTTGGATCCTTGATCGCACCTGGTCGGGAAGCTCGCTAGACGACGTATTTCGGCCTGCCGTCCGAGAAGACACCTGTGCCGGGGGTCGCGCGACGCACCGGCGGACAGCATGTTGGACGCGTGAAGTAGAAGCGTGAGCGGTCAGACGCGACGCAGAACACAAACCCGACACGATAGGGGACGACATGTCGAACGCCTCCCGCAGTCTCTGGCTTGGTTTGGTAGTGGCAGCGTGTGCGCTGCCTTTGGCGGCGAAGGCTCAAGAGACAGGTGATCTCGTGGGCTCCTGGCGCCTGGACTCGTGGACCCTCGCGAACGGGATGCCACGCTGCTCCGAGGAGGAAGGTGGTGCGTCCGGCCAGATCATCTATTCGAGTGATGGACACATGTCCGCCCAACTCGGCTGCCAAGACATGGATATTGCCGACCTCAGCTCGCAAGCGGCACAAGGAGCAATCTCGAGGCGGCACTTCAGCTACTACGGACGCTACACGCTGGATCGGTCCGCCCAGACGGTCACCCACCACGTGCTAGGCAGTTCGTCCGTGCCTTTCGTTGGGAGCGACCAGGTGCGCTCTTTTGTTTTCGAGGGACCCAATCGCCTTACGCTCTCGCCCGGAGGCGCTCAACGACTGGTTTGGCTGCGGAACCGCTGAGGCCGAGCCCGCACCTACCCGAGCTTCACGGCAGTCCCTGCCTCAGACGTTGAACCGCACGTGCATGATGTCACCGTCGGATACGACGTACTCCTTCCCCTCCACCTGTAACCGGCCCGCGTCCTTCACGGCCTGCTCGGATCCGAGCTCCATGAAGGTCGTAAATGGAGTGACCTCCGCCCGGATGAAACCCCGCTCGAGATCGGAATGAATTCTGCCCGCCGCGGGGCGTGCGCGGGTCCCGCGCCGGATCGTCCAGGCACGTACCTCGTCTTCACCGACCGTAAAAAACGATATGAGGTTCAGGAGGCGGTACGCCGTCCGGATGAAGCGCGCCAGCGCCGGCTCACTCAGCCCCAGATCTTCCAGGAACGCGGCCTGATCCTCTGGCTCGAGCCCGGCGATCTCGGCCTCTACGCTGGCCGACAACACCAGACCGGCCGCATCCAGCTCCTCGAGCCGATTGGCGATCCCTTCGGGCAGGGGCTTGCCGGCCTCGGACTCTTCACAATTGAGGGCCACGAGCAGTGGGCGGTCGGTGAGCAGCCCGTAGCCCCGTAGGTAGTCACGATTCAGGTCCTCTGCCGTGAGCACCCGTAACGGGCGCTCTTCTTCGAGGGTCGACTTCATCACTTCGAACGCCGCCACCTCCTGCGGCTCGGCGCGCTCCTTTTTCGCCCGCTCGAGCCTACGCTCGACGATCTCGAGATCCGCGAACAGACACTCCGTGTGGAAGGCCTCCAGATCCCCCGCCGGGTCCGGATCCCCGTCGATCGAAGGGTTCACGAAGTCACGCAGCACCAGACAGAGCGCCTCCTGGTCACGGATCTGCTGAAGCCCACGAGGAGAGAGCCCCTTCTTCTCGGCTCCATGCTCGCCAGGAATGTCACAAAAGATCATCTCGGCGTAGGTCGTCTTCTGCGGAGAAAAAAAAGCAGACAGCTCGTCGATTCGCTCGTCCGGAACTCGTACGATTCCGAGTCGAAGTTCCCCACCGAAGCCCACGGGCACGTCCATGCCCGTCATCGTGTTGAAGACGGTGGTCTTTCCGGAGCCCGCGAACCCAACAAGTCCTATTTTCATTCATGCCCCGTGGAGTCAAGGCCAGGATTACGGCCATGTGAAACACCGGCCAAGAGTATAGCACGGGAAGGAAGCTTGACAGCGATAGGCTCTTTCCTCTATCTAGATCCTTACCCTTGTCTCTTAGGAGACTTTCTTTCAGTGAAGCACGCAGCGACCATGTGCAGAAGCCTCTCCAGTCTTGGAAGCCTTCGACTTACGGAGCTTGCTCCTTTGTGGAGAGGGCATCGGTTTCTGGAACTCGGCACTGCCTGACGGAACGAGACCGACACGCGGCGACGCGCGGGCCCTCTCAGCAACGAGGGGCCCGTTTTTTATTTTCACACAGGACTCGAAGCAGGGTAGGCACGATCATGGCCAAGATCACGATTTTCGATACGACGCTGAGGGATGGTGAGCAATCGCCTGGGGCCACGATGTCCACGGCAGAAAAGCTCCGGTTGGCGATACAACTAGACAAGCTCGGTGTGGATGTCATCGAGGCGGGGTTTCCGGTGGCCTCCGACGACGACTTCGAGGGGGTGCGCACCATTGTCAAAGAGGTCCGGCGGCCGGTAATCGCGGCTCTCGCCCGAGCACACCCGCTGGACGTCGATCGTGCGGGTGCCGCAGTCGAGGCAGCCGCCAACCCCAGAATCCACGTCTTCCTGGCTACCTCCGACATTCACTTGAAGCACAAACTGGAGATCGGGCGCGAAGAATGCCTGGAGCGGGTGATCGCAGGCGTCGAACGTTCGCGGAGTCTGGTGGACGACGTGGAATTCAGTCCCGAGGACGCGACTCGAACCGAGGTGGCATTCCTCTGTGAGGTGGTTCAGGCGGCCGTCGAAGCCGGCGCCACCACCATCAACATCCCCGACACGGTCGGCTACACCCTGCCCAGCGAATATCGGTCCCTGATCGAGACCCTGTTCCGAGAGGTGAAGGGTCTGGAGAAAACCGTCGTCAGTGTACATTGCCACGATGATCTCGGCCTCGCGGTGGCCAACTCACTGGCGGCTCTGGAAGCGGGGGCACGCCAAGTCGAATGTACGATCAACGGGATTGGTGAACGTGCCGGCAACGCCTCCCTCGAGGAAATCGTGATGGCGCTCTGGGTTCGGAAGGATCTGACCGAGCACCATACGGATATCGAAACGACGGAGCTCTACAAGGCCAGCCAGCTGTTGTCGCACATCACGGGCATCCACCCGCAGCCAAACAAGGCGATCGTGGGACGCAACGCGTTCGCCCACGAGGCCGGTATCCACCAGCACGGCATGTTGAAGGACCGCATGACGTATGAGATCATGACTCCGGAAATGGTGGGCGCTCCTGGAACGCGGCTGGTTTTGGGAAAACACTCCGGACGGCACGGGCTACGCAACCGCTACAAGGAGCTCGGCTACGAGCTGGAAGACGACCAACTCGATCGCGCCTACAAGCTGTTCACGCTCGTAGCGGACCAGAAAAAGTCGATTCTCGACGAAGACCTCCTGGTCATTCTGCACCACGGGGCCATGGTGGACACGCCCGAGTCGTTCCGGCTCGTTGAGCTGGACGTAAACTGCGGAGGTAAGTGGTCCACCGCACGTGTCCGGGTGTCGCACGGCGACGGACCGCCGAGGGAGGCGTCCGCCAAGGGCGACGGGCCCATCGCCGCGGTCTTCTCGGCGATCGACGAACTGATCGACGCCACGGTCAAAATCGAAGACTTCGAGATCGTGGCGGCCACTCCGGGCCGGGACGCCATAGGAGAAGTGAACCTTCACGCTCGCATAGGCGGGCGGACGTTCACCGGACGGGGCGCCTCGACCGACGTCGTGGACGCCGCCGCCCGCGCCTACATCAACGCGCTCAACAAGGCTGAACAGGCCGAGGCCCTCCAGGGGGCGGAGTTGGAGAAGGAGAGCCACACGTGAGGGGTTTGATGAGCGCGCCCGTCGGGGGCCTGACGTGAAGTGGCGGCTTGCCGTTCTCGGTGGAGACGGTGTCGGTCCGGAGGTCATGGAGGCATCTCTAGAGGTGCTGCGAGCGACGGCGGAGCGTTACGGCCACGAGTTCACCGCCGACCTGAAAGACGTAGGGTTCGCCGCCTACGAGCGGTGTGGAAACCCCCTCCCCGAGGAGACGTTGGCCGCTTGCCGGAGCGCGGATGCAGTACTTCTCGGGGCGGTCGGGGATCCGCGCTCCGAGGGTGTGCCCGTCGAGCTACGTCCGGAGGCCGCGCTTCTGGCCCTACGGAAGGAGATGGGGTGCTACGCCAATCTCCGTCCGGTTCGGCTTCTCCCCGCCCTGGCTTCGGCCTCCCCGCTACGCCCGGAGATCGTGGATGGCACCGACCTGGTGATCGTCCGCGAGTTGGCCGGCGGGCTTTATTACAGCGAGCCGCGGGGCCCGATCGAGGACGGACGCGCCGCCGTGGACACCATGAAGTACCATCAGGACGAAGTAGTCCGTATCGCCCGAGTAGCCTTCGAGACGGCCCGCGGGCGAAGGAAGAGCGTGCTCTCGGTCGACAAGGCCAACGTCCTGCACAGCTCGCGACTCTGGCGCCGGGTGGTCGACGAGATCGCCGAAGAGTATCCGGACGTCGAGTGTGCTCACATGCTTGTCGATCGCGCGGCCATGGAGCTCGTGCTGAACCCATCGAGCTTCGATGTGATGTTGATGCCCAATCTTTTCGGGGACGTGCTCAGTGACGAAGCCGCCGCGGTCGTCGGATCCATCGGGCTGCTGGCATCCGCGAGCATCGGCAGCGGCAGCGGCGGTATATTCGAGCCGGTACACGGGTCGGCTCCGGACATCGCCGGCACGGGCACGGCCAACCCGCTCGCGATGATCCTCTCGGCCGCGCTCCTGCTCCGCCACGTGTATTCGCTCGAGGAGGAGGCCGTGGCCATTGAGAGTGCCGTGGGGCAGGTGCTCGAAGACGGGCTTCGCACGAGCGACCTCATCCGCGGGGGAGACGTGGAAGAAGCTGGAGCTGGAGCCGTGGGGACGGCAGAGATGGGGGCGGCGGTTGCGGCCGCGATCACAAACGTAGGGATGAGCGCCAATGCCTAAGACCATGCTCGACAAGATCTGGGATGCCAAAGTGGTCCACAGCGAGGCCGGCCGACCGGACCTGCTGTACATCGACCTGCACCTCATCCACGAAGTGACCTCGCCCCAGGCGTTCGAGGGGCTCCGGCTCGCTGGACGCCAGGTGCGGCGGCCCGACCTATGTGTGGCCACGGTGGACCACAACGTTCCGACCACCGACCGGTCCCTTCCGATCGTGGATGATCTGGCTCGGACTCAGATCCAGACGTTACGGCAGAATGCCGAGGAGTTCGGCATCACACTCTACGACATCGACAGCCCGCATCAGGGAATCGTACACGTGATGGGACCGGAGATGGGGCTCACACAGCCCGGCATGACCATCGTCTGCGGGGATAGCCACACCTCCACCCACGGTGCTTTCGGAGCGCTCGCTTTCGGTATCGGAACCTCGCACGTCGAACACGTGCTGGCCACACAATGTTTGCCGATGTCACGCCCGAAATGCATGGAGATCCGGGTGAACGGCGATCTTCCCGCGGGTGTCACGGCCAAAGACCTGATCTTGGCCATTATCAACCAGATCGGGGTGGCTGGCGGAACTGGACACGTGATCGAGTACACGGGAGAAGCCGTGCGTGCTCTTTCCATGGAAGCCCGAATGACCGTGTGCAACATGTCGATCGAGGCCGGTGCACCGGCAGGGATGATCGCACCCGACGACGAAACCGTGCGTTATTTGCGTGGCCGGCCGAACGCTCCCCAAGGAGACGCTTTCGACGAGGCCGCGTCTCGATGGTTGGAGCTCGGCACCGACGCGGGAGCAGCTTTCGACCGCACCGTGGAGATCGACGCCACTTCGTTGGAGCCCTTCGTGACGTGGGGCACCAATCCGGGAATGTCGGTGGGGATTACGGGCTCGATACCGGACCCGTCATGGGAGGCGTCCCCCGATGACCGAGAGTCGCTGGCCAGGGCGCTGGAGTACATGGCTCTAGAGCCGGGAACGCCCATTCAGGAGGTGGAGATCGACCGCGTCTTCCTTGGTTCCTGCACGAACTCACGCATCGAAGACCTTCGGACCGCGGCGGCCATCGTGGAAGGTAAGCACGTGCACGAGAGGGTTCGGGCGATGGTCGTTCCGGGCTCCGCGACCGTAAAGAGAATGGCCGAGGAAGAGGGTTTGGACCGGATCTTCCGAGACGCGGGCTTCGAATGGCGTGAAGCGGGCTGTTCGATGTGCCTTGGAATGAATCCCGACATCCTGGGCCCGGGTGAGCGGTGCGCCTCCACCTCGAACCGGAACTTCGAGGGACGTCAGGGGCGCGGCGGGCGGACACACCTCGTGAGCCCGGCCATGGCGGCCGCTGCCGCCGTGTCGGGCCATTTCGTCGACGTAAGGGACTGGGTGTAACGTGGATCCGTTCACCTCGCATAGAGGCAAAGTCACGCCGCTGGATCGCGTGGATGTCGATACCGACCAGATTATCCCCAAGCAGTTCCTGAAGCGGATCGAGCGGACCGGGTACGGGCAGTTCCTCTTCTACGACTGGCGCCGCGGGGAAGACGGGTCGCCTGACCCCGACTTCGTGCTCAACCGGCCCGAGTACCAAGGAGGGACGGTCCTGGTCGCCGGACGGAACTTCGGATGCGGGTCCTCTCGGGAGCACGCGCCCTGGGCGCTGTTGGACTACGGATTTCGGGCCGTCATCTCGACCAGCTTCGCCGATATCTTCAAGAGCAACTGCTACCAGAACGGCCTCCTGCCCGTCGAGCTCGACAATGCCGCCGTGGCCCACATCATGAAGGCCGCCCTGGCAGGCGACGACTACGAAGTGACGGTGGACCTCGAGGGCCAAGTGGTCCAGGATGGAAACGGGTGGACCGTGCGGTTCTCGATCGACCCGTTCCGGCGTGACTGCTTGTTGAACGGCCTGGACGAGATTGCGCTTACGCTTACGCTCGAGAGTGAGATCCGGGCGTTCGAAGACGCGAGGGGGGCCGCTAGCTCGTAGTCGCCCCCGTCGCGGCCGACGAAACCAGCTTGGCGTACTTGGCCATCACACCCGGCTCGATCCCCCGATCGATGGGCGTCCACTCCGCCACTCGCCGGCTCAACTCCTCATCGTCGACATCCACCGTGATCGAGCGTTTTTCGATGTCCAGCGTGATCTCGTCTCCGTCCCGTACTCCCGCGATCGGCCCGCCCGCCACCGCCTCGGGCGCCACGTGCCCCGCCATCAGGCCGTGCGTCGCTCCAGAAAAGCGGCCGTCGGTCAACAAGCCGACCGATTCGCCGAGACCCGCGCCGGAGAGGGCGGCCGTAACCGCCAGCATCTCCCTCATCCCAGGTCCGCCTCGTGGCCCTTCGCAACGGATCACCAGGACGTCTCCCTCCCGGATCTCACCATTCTGAACGGCCTCGAAGGCGGGCTCTTCACCTTCGAACACGCGGGCCGGACCCTTGTGGAAGGTTCGTTCGGTTCCGGCGATTTTCAGCACGCAGCCGTCTGGCGCGAGGTTGCCGTGGAGTACCACGAGGCCACCCTGCGCCTTGAGCGGATTATCAAGAGTCCGGACGACTTCCTGGCCCGGCGCCTCGGTGGCATCCTGTACTTCCTCGGCCAGAGTGCGTCCGGTCACGGTCATGGCATCACCGTGGAGGAGGCCGGCCTCGAGAAGGCGCCGTAGCACCAACGCCACGCCCCCGGCTCGATGGAGGTCGGTGGCGACGAATCGCCCACCGGGCTTCAGGTCGGCGATTAGCGGAGTCCGGGCGCTGATCTCGTCGAAGTCACGAATCCCCAGTTCCACCCCCGCTTCGTGCGCGAGCGCAAGCAGATGAAGCACGGCGTTGGTCGATCCTCCGGTCGCCACGGCGGCCGCGATCCCGTTCTCGATGCTCTTCCTGGTGATGAGGTCTCGCGCCTTCAGTCCTGATTCGACCAACTCGACCACCAGCCGGCCACACGCGCGCGCGACCTCCTCCTTGGCGGGATCGACGGCGGGAACGGAGCCACTCCCCATGGGCGAAACACCCATCGCCTCGAACACGGTGGCCATGGTGTTGGCGGTGAACTGGCCTCCGCAAGCACCCGCGCCCGGACACGCATCGCGCTCGAGCGAATCCAACTCCTCCTGCGTGATCCGGCCGGCCGCGCAGGCGCCGATACCCTCGAAAACGTCCTGAATCGTCACGTCCTTGCCGTCGTGGCGGCCCGGTTGGATGGACCCCCCATACAGCATGAGCGACGGCCGATTCAGGCGGGCCATCGCCATCACGGTTCCCGGGATGGTCTTGTCGCAGCCCGAAAGTGTCACCACACCGTCGAAAAAATACGCCCGGCCCACCAACTCGATGGAGTCCGCCACCACTTCCCGACTCACGAGGGAGGCGGTCATGCCGGACGTGCCCATCGTAATGCCGTCGGAGACGGCGATGGTGTTGAACTCGAGGGCAACACCGCCGGCCTCGCGAACACCTTCTTTGACCCATTTGCCCAGATCTCGAAGATGGACATTACAGGGTGTGGTGTCGGTCCACGTGTTCGCGACCCCGATCAGTGGGCGACCGAAGTCATCGTCCTCAAATCCCACGGCACGGAGCATCGCTCGGGCCGCAGCACGGTCGCGTCCCAGAACGAGCTGGTGACTGATCAAGGGGAGCTTCAACGGTTCACTCACTGAGCCACTTCACTCATTGAGCCACCTCACTCCCTCAACCACCTCTCTCACAGAACCGGCTCACCCGCGGGTTGGTTGATGGGCTCGAGCCATCCATACGGATCCGGGCGTTCACCGGTCGCGATCCCGAGATATTCATCTCGAAGAGACTCCGTGATCGGACCCACCCCACCACCCCCGACCTCGATTCGGTCCACGCTGCGAATCGGGGTGATCTCCGACGCTGTCCCGGTGAAGAACAGCTCGTCGGAGATGTATAACATTTCCCTGGGGATCGACTGCTCGCGCGTCGGAATACCGAGGTTCGCGGCCAGCTTGAGGATCGAATCACGCGTGATTCCATTCAAGAGTGTGCCGTCGATGGGTGGCGTGTAGAGGATGCCGGCGTCGACCACGAAGAGGTTCTGGCCACTCCCCTCGCTTACGAGCCCGTCGGGGCCGAGACCGATCGCTTCCGCGTACCCGTTCTCCTCGGCTTCCATCCGCATGAGCTGGCTGCTCACGTAGTTCCCGCCAGCCTTGGCGAGCGTCGGCAGCGTGTTGGGGGCGGGACGGGTCCAGCTCGAAATGCAGACGTCCACCCCCTCCTGGAGGGCCTCGGTGCCCAGATACTGCCCCCAAGGCCAACAGATGATGTACGTCTGGACCGGGCTGTTGCCGGGATGAAGTCCAAGCGCCCCCAGGCCCCGGAGGGCCACCGGGCGAATATATCCCGACTCCAAGCCGTTTCGATTCACGACTTCCCGGCACGCGTCACTGAGCTCATCGATGCTCAGTTCAAGGCCCATCCGGTAGATGCGCGCCGAATTCAAGAAGCGGCGCATGTGGTCGGCGAGTCGAAACGCGGCCGGTCCATTGGGCGTGTCGTAGAATCGGACACCCTCGAAGACGGAGGATCCGTAGTGCACCACATGACTCATCACGTGAAGCTGCGCGTCGTCCCACGGGATGATCTCGCCGTCATGCCAGATCCACTCCGTACGTTCGGAAAGTTCGCGGGCCTTGCCCTGCTCCCCTTTACTCATAACCAGGACATGCGCCCGCGAAGCGCAGCTCCCGTAGTTTCGAGGATGTGGGTGCGCTCCTCCTGCCGGCGCCGCTCGAAGTTCGGTGCTCCACACCGCGCTTCTTCGATCCATTTCTTGGCAAAAGCGCCGGACTGAATCTCGTCGAGAATTTCACGCATGGCCGTCCGGCTGGCCTCTCCGATCACCCGGCGGCCGCTTTCGTAATCTCCCCACTCAGCGGTGTCACTGATCTCGGCCCGCATCCCCGAGAGTCCCTTGGCGTACGCGAGATCGATGATCAGCTTCATTTCGTGCAGGCACTCGAAGTAGGCGAGACGCGGATCGTACCCCGCCTCGACCAGAGTCTCGAATCCGGCTTTGACGAGTTCGCTGAGGCCTCCACACAACACCGCCTGCTCGCCGAAGAGATCCGTTTCGGTCTCATCACCGAACGTCGTCTCAAGAACGCCCGTGCGTGTGGACCCGAGGCCGGCTGCGTAAGCCAATGCGAAATCGAGAGCCTTCCCGCTCGCGTCGTGATGTACGCCCACGAGCGCGGGAACGCCGCGACCAGCCACGTACTCCGACCGGACCATCTTTCCAGGCGACTTGGGTGCAATCAGGATGGTATCGATGCCCTTGGGTGGGTCGATCTCGCCGTAATGGATGTTGAATCCGTGCGCGAACGCCAGGATGTCTCCGTCGGACAGATGCGGCTCGATCTCGGTGTGATAGACCGCGGCCTGTTTCGTGTCCGGGATCAGGATCGAAATCACGTCGGCCCACGCCGCGGCTTCGGCCACGGTCTTCACCTCGAGACCCTGCTCACGAGCCACATCCGCGGATGGGCTGCCCTCGTAGAGTCCCACCACCACGGACACCCCACTGTCACGCAGATTCAGCGCGTGGGCGTGCCCCTGACTCCCGAACCCGATGATCGCCACTCGTCGATCCTTCAGAAGGGAGAGGTCCGCATCGCTCTCCTCGAAAAACCGCGCTGGCTCCGTTTGCTCACTCATGTTGCCTTCCTTATTTCCACTTGGGCTTCAAGCGTCAGTAACGCCGTAATGGTCCATTTGGCGAAAAGTCTGTAATTCTGTAAGATCTGCGGCCCCATGGCAAACGGGCATGTGGTAATCCTCGTTCAAAATACCCGAACACGACTCTGTTCCCGCATGAACTGCTGCAGATAATGCGGGCCCCCCGACCCCGCCCCACTCGATGCGCTGCCCTTCCATCCGCCGAACGGGTTGACGCCCGGCCAAGCGCCCGCCGTGGCGCCTGCCCGGCGGTTCGCGTAGATGGTTCCGGCCTCGATTCCATCGAAGAACCGCTGAATCTCCTCCTCGTCTTCGGAGAAGATACCCGCTGTGAGCCCAAATTCCGTCTGGTTCGCAAGCTCCAAGGCCTGCTCGAGGCCGTCGACCTCCCCAATCACGATGATCGGCAGAAAAAGCTCGGTATGGAATAACTCGTGATCGAGCGGTAGGCCGTCGATGACGGTCGGTTCTACGTAGAACCCATGGTCGAACAGCCCTCCGGACAGGCGCTCGCCGCCCGCCAGGACGTGCCCGCCGTCTTCGACGGCCAGAGCGATGGCCGCACGATACCGTTGGTGTGCGGCCTCGCTGATCACGGGTCCAAGCCAGACATCCTTCTCCAACGGATTCCCGATGCGGACGTTGAGGGTCTTTTCGACCAGCACCCGGGTGAACTCCTCGCGGACGGTACCCTCTACGTACACCCGCGAGCACGCGGAGCACTTCTGTCCCTGGAGGCCGAAAGCGGACGCCTTCACACCATCCGTGGCCTTGTCGAGATCGGCAGACTTCATGACGAGCGCGGGGTTCTTTCCGCCCATCTCGGCTATGAAAGGCCGCGGCAGAGGCCGGGTGGCGTCCTCCCGCATGAGCTGCATTCCGACCTGATAGGATCCGGTGAACACCACGCCGTCTATGCCGGCGCCCACCACGAGCTCACGGGATACGATCTCGTTGCTCCCCGTGACGAAATTGAACGCTCCCGAAGGTAGACCGCACCCTGCGATGATCTCGGCGAGACGAGTCACGGCGAAGGGGGTGATCGGCGACGGCTTGGCGACCACGGTGTTGCCCGTGACCAGAGCGGCCGCCACCGGACCAGCCGTCAATGCCATGGGGAAGTTGAAGGGGGAGATCACCGCCCAGACACCGTACGGGCGGAGCACACTCTCGTTCCTCTGATCCTCGCCCGATCCGCCCATGGGTGTAATGAACCCCACGTGCTCTTCCATGCGGTCACAGTAATAATCGACGAAGTCCGAACACTCTTCTACCTCTCCCACGCACTCCAGCCGGTTCTTTCCCACCTCGTATCCGAGAATGGCGGACAGCTCCCAACGGTGCTCCCTGATGGCCTCTGCGACGCCGCGCATGTGGGCCACCCGTTCCTGCCAGGGTAGGAGACTCCACTTTGGAAGCGTAAGCCGCGCCGCGGCAACTGCGTTTCGCACATGCCCGGCGGTCCCGCTCTGGAATCGCCCAAGGACGATCCGGTCATCTATGGGGCTGCGGTCCTCGAACTGTCTAGCAGCCGCCACTCGGTCGACGCCTATGATCATCGGGTACTCACGCCCGAAGGACTCGGGGGCCCTCTCGATGGCCGCGTCGAGCGCCTCGTGAACCTCGTCGAGTCCCTCTCCGCTCAGGGTCGAATACGTGATCTTGGTGGCGGTCTTTTGCCCCATGATGATGCTCTCCACCGCAATTCGAGTTGGGATTTCACTTAATTTCGGCGAACCGGGCGCCGAAGGGAACTGACCGGCGATGCCGGCGGTGCACATCCGCCCGAGGCATCACCCGAGGGCCCCTGTTTTTGGCTATATTCCTCGTGCTTCGACACAACTGGCGTTTCCGGTTTCGAAGCGTATTGTGTTGGCCGAAGGCGTTCGAGGCCTTGAACGCTCGAGATTCCCAAAGGAGAGTTAAGAGTACGATGGCGTCCGGCACCACCACTTCCCTTCCCGTCCGCGGCTCTTTCGGGCAAACGATGCGGGCCGACAACTGGTGGGTGCAGCCTGTGTTGGTGGCCCTGGGTCTGGGCGTGGCCGTCCTCTACTTGAACGTGGCGGCGTTCCTGGGAGAGTACTACGCGTTCGGGAACTACCTTTCGCCGTTGTACTCGCCCGAGATCTTCGGGGATACACCTCACGCGCTGTTCGGGCCCAAGCCCAGCATTTGGCCGGAGTGGCTCCCGTGGTCGCCGGCGTTCCTGATCCTGTGGGCGCCCGCGGGCTTTCGCCTCACTTGTTACTACTATCGTGGAGCCTACTACAAGGCGTTCTTGGCCGATCCGCCCAACTGTTCAGTGGGGGAGCCGCGCCAATCGTATCTCGGTGTCTGGTGGAAGCCTACCACCTGGAATGAGCAATCCTTCCCGCTCATCATGCAGAACCTGCACCGTTACTTCCTCTATCTCGCTTTGCTCTTCATCGCACTGCTTTCGTATGACGCGTGGCATGCCCTTTGGTTCATCGACCCCGCCACTGGCGAAGAGACGTTGGGCCTCGGCGTGGGCACCCTGGTCCTGACACTCAACGTGATCCTGTTGGGGGGCTATACGCTCGGATGTCACTCCCTTCGGCATCTGGTGGGCGGCGGGCTGGACGTGCTCTTCGATAAGCCCGTTCGCCGGACGGCCCACGCGTGTGTCGGCTGCCTCAACAAGCGGCACATGCTGTTCGCATGGATGAGCTTGTACTGGGTCTGCTTCACCGACTTGTATGTACGAATGTTGTCCATGGGGATCTGGACGGACTGGAGAATCTTCTGATGGAGGTCTCGCGTCACGAGCACGACGTCCTCATCATCGGCTCCGGTGGTGCCGGCCTGCGGGCCGCCATCGAGGCTTCGGCCGGCGGCGCGTCGGTCGCTTTGGTCTGCAAGTCACTGCTGGGCAAAGCCCATACCGTCATGGCGGAAGGGGGCATCGCCGCTGCTCTAGCCAACGTAGACGAGCGCGACAGATGGGAAATCCATTTCGCAGACACCATGCGGGGAGGTCAGTACCTCAGCAACTGGAAGATGGCCGAGATCCACGCCAAGGAGTCACCGGGTCGAGTCCGGGAACTCGAGGAGTGGGGAGCGGTTTTCGACCGGACGAAGGATGGGAAAATCCTTCAGAGAAACTTCGGCGGTCACGCCCACCCGCGGCTCGCCCACGTCGGTGACCGTACCGGCCTGGAGATGATCCGCACGCTTCAGGACCACGGCGTACATCAGGGGTTCGATGACTATCAAGAGTGTACCGTCACCCGGCTCCTCAAGGACGGAGAACGTGTGGTCGGCGCCTTCGGGTACGATCGGGAGAGCGGCAACTTCAGAGTCTTTCAGGCCGGCGCGGTGATCCTGGCCACCGGCGGTCTCGGGCGCGCCTTCAAGATCACGTCCAACAGTTGGGAGTGCACCGGGGACGGACACTCGCTGGGGTACCACGCGGGGGCGGATCTGATCGACATGGAGTTCATCCAGTTCCACCCGACGGGTATGGTGTGGCCACCGAGCGTGCGAGGGATCCTCGTCACGGAGGGCGTGAGAGGAGAGGGCGGCGCGCTCACGAACTCCGAGGGCCGCCGTTTCATGTACGACGACATTCCGCCGCTCTATGTCAACCAAACCGCGGATACGCCCGAGGAGGGGTGGCGCTACGTGACGGGAGACCGCGACGCCCGCCGACCCGCCGAGCTTCTCACACGGGATCACGTGGCCCGCTGTATCGTCCGGGAGGTCAAGGAGGGCCGGGGAAGCCCGCACGGGGGTGTCTTCCTCGACATCTCCTGGATCAAGGAGAAGATCCCGAACGGTGCCGAGCACATCAAGAGGAAACTTCCCGCCATGTACCACCAGTTCAAGGCGTTGGCGGACATCGACATCACGGAGGAGCCCATGGAGGTCGGGCCGACCACACACTACGTCATGGGTGGCCTTCGTGTGGACCCCGACACCCAGATGTGCACCGTACCTGGGCTGTTCGCAGCGGGTGAGTGCGCCGCCGGACTCCACGGCGCCAACCGGCTCGGCGGAAATTCGCTGTCCGACCTCCTCGTCTTCGGACAGCGCGCCGGCAAGTACGCTGCCGCATACGCCAACGAGCACGGACGCGGGACACTGGAAGAGGCCCAGATCGAGGAAGCCCGCAAGGAAGCTCTGGCTCCGCTGGAGCGACAGGATCAGACCGACGGCGCCGGGCCGTACGCGGTGCAGTTCGAGCTGCAGGACATGATGCAAGAAAAAGTCGGAATCGTCCGGGAGGAGGGCACGCTCTCCGAAGCCGTGGAAGAGATCGCCGCTCTGTCTCGTAGGGCCGACCTCACCGGAGTCACCGGCGACCGCAAGTTCAATCCGGGATGGCATACGGCCTTGGACCTTCGGCACCTCCTCACCAACTCGGAGGCCTGCGCCCGCGCCGCGTTGGAGAGGAAGGAGAGCCGTGGCGCCCATTCCCGGGTCGACTTCCCGGACAAGGACAAGGAGTGGGGAGGGTTTACGGTCGTGCTCAAGCGGGGCTCGGACGGGAATATGGAGGTGCGCCGAGACGCGTTACCCCCCATCCGCGAGGACCTTCAGAAGATCATCGAGGAGCACGGCTGATGGCGACCGCGACGTTGGAGATCTGGCGCGGCGACGCCACGGGCGGGGAGTTCAAAGAGTACACGACCGAGCTCACCGAGGGGATGGTCGTGCTGGACGCCATCCATCAGGTCCAGGCCGAGCAGGCGCACGATCTGGCCGTCCGTTGGAACTGTAAGGCAGGCAAGTGCGGCTCGTGCTCCGCCGAGGTCAATGGGCAACCGAAGCTCATGTGCATGACACGCATGGGCGACCTTCCCACGGATCGCCCGATCACGGTGGAGCCCATGAAGGCGTTCCCGCTCGTGAAGGATCTCGTCACCGACGTCTCGTGGAACGACGAAGTCAAGAAGCGCATCAAGCCGTTCAAGCCTCGCCCACCCGACTTCGAGGACGGTTCTTGGGAGATGCACCAGTCCGATATCGACCGGGTCCAGGAGTTCAGGAAGTGCATCGAATGTTATCTGTGTCAGGACGTCTGCCACGTACTCCGCGAACACCACATGCACGACGAGTTCATCGGACCCCGGTTCCTCGTGTACAACGCGGCGCTTGAAATGCACCCACTGGATACCGAGGACCGGCGCGAAGACCTGAGAAAGTCACAGGGCATCGGTCTGTGCAATATCACCAAGTGCTGCACCACGGTCTGCCCCGAGGGGATCACGATCACGGACAACGCGATCATCCCGCTGAAGGAGCGGGTCGTGGACCAAGCATACGACCCGGTGAGGAAGCTCATCCAACTCGTAACCGGACGCTGAGGTGTGGAAGGATGGACAGCCTTCTAACCGAGAAAAGGCATGGACAGCCTTCTAGTTGAGGTGTTGTAGGTCGTAGACGCCCGCAGCGGCTACACTCCCGAGGAGTGGACCGACCCAGTAGATCCACAGTTGACCGAAGGACCCGTCACCCGCGAGGGCATCTACGAGGATGGGGCCCGTTCCAACGGCCGGATTAAAAACGCCCCCTGAGATGGCCCCAACGGCGAAGGCACCCACCATGACCGTGAATCCGATGGCCAGGCCATAGTAGGAGTTACCGGCAGTGGCATCGTCGGTCGCCACGTTCAATACCACGAGAGACAAGGCGAAAGTGAATAGACCCTCACACAGGAGAATTACGACGAGTCCAGCCTCCGGGTCCGGCGCCGGTGCGAAGGTATCACCCGCGATGAGCATCACGGCCAGGCTCGCCAGAATCGCGCCGATAATTTGTGCTGCTACGTATGGGGCCAGATCGCGGGGCTTCATCTTGCCGCGAATCAGAATCGCAACGCTCACGGCGGGGTTATAATGGGCCCCGGAGATATGCCCCCCCATGTACACCATGGCCATCAACACCGAACCTATGGCGATGGGGGCCATAGGGCTGCCGTTCATCACCATCAACCCGATCGTGAGGACCAAGAAAAAGGTCCCTACGAATTCGGTCACGTATCGACTCATGATGAGTAAACTCCGATCCTGTTGTTGTGACTCACTAACGGATGATTCCGACCCGATGCCGGCAGATCACCTTTCCATGCACGATACTCTAGCATGAGCACTTCTTCGACACGACCCTCGGTGGGCCTTCACGTTCTGAAGTTTGGGGGCACGTCTCTTGGAAACTCCGACCGGGTGCGTGAGGTGGCTTCCATCATCGCCGCCCAATCAGAGAAGGGTCCAACCGTCGCGGTCGTGTCTGCGCTCGGTCAGGTCACCGACGAACTGGTCGTCGCATCGGACTGGGCTAAGGCGGGAGACCGACGTTACGCCGACAAGTTGGAGGAGATCCGCAAGCTCCACCTGGAGAGCGTCAAGGAGCTCACCGGGCCCGAGGATCTGGACGATGTAGCCGAGTCGATCGACCTCATTCTGACCCAACTGGAGGAGCTTCTTCGGGGGGTCTCGTTGGTCAAGGAGTGCACTCCACGCACCCAGGACGGTGTGCTGAGCGTAGGCGAGCGGCTTTCCACCATCCTCGTGGCAGCGGCCCTGCGTGCCCGGGGCCTGGACGCGGAGCCGTGCGACACCACGGGTCTCATCGTGACCGACGCCAATTTCGGCGCGGCTTCTGTGCAAATGGCCCCCACACGCGAGCGCGTGGTGCCGCACTTCGAGCAGGCCGAGTCCCTTCAGGTCGTGACCGGCTTCGTCGCCGGGACGGCCACGGGCGAAGTCACCACCCTGGGCCGAGGCGGGTCGGACTACACGGCCACACTGCTCGGGGCGATACTCGACGCAGAGGCGGTGGAAATCTGGACCGACGTGAACGGAGTCATGAGCGCCGATCCCCGGATCGTGAAGGAGGCTTTCTCCCTGGAGAGCCTCAGCTATGACGAGCTCATGGAGCTCTCACATTGGGGTGCCAAAGTCATGCACCCGGCGGCCGTGCAGCCCGCCAGGGAGAAAGGCCTTCTGGTCCTCATTCGAAACACGCTGAACCGCGAGTTCAAGGGCACCGAGGTGCGAGAGGTCGCCTCAGCCACCCGAGGACCCGTCCGAGGTATCGCTTCGATCAACAACGTGTCCCTGCTCCGCCTCGAAGGCACCGGGCTCCAGGGATCCCCGGGCACGGCCGAACGCCTGTTCGGGGCGCTGGCTCGCGAGCGTATCAGCGTCATCCTCATCACTCAGGCGTCGAGCGAGCGCTCCATCTGCTTCGCCGTGGAGCCGGGTAAGCTGGAACAGGCGGTCAAGGTGGTCCATGAGGCGTTCGCCCTGGAGCGACAGGCGAATCTTGTGGAGGACCTCGTGGTGGAGGAGCGCTGCTCGATCCTGGCGGCCGTAGGAGAGGCCATGCGTGAGTCGCCAGGGATCGCCGGCCGAATCTTCGATGTGCTCGGCCACCACCGGGTCAACGTGCGAGCCATCGCGCAGGGCAGTTCAGAGCTCAACATCTCCCTCGTTGTTACTCAGGACGATGAGGAACGGGCTTTGAGGGCCATCCACCGCGCCCTGTTCCAGCCACCGGGCCGGAGTCTGCGGCTCTACGTGAGCGGTGTGGGGCGGGTCGGAGCGGCTCTGCTCGACCAGATCGACGCACAGGCCGAGAGGCTGCGCGCGGAGGGAGTGGAGGTGGTGCTCGCCGGGCTCGCCCGAAGCAAGGGCGCTGTGCTCGATCCGATGGGGCTGGACCTGAGCGATTGGCGCAGTGCGAGTGAAGCGGAGATGACCACCGGAGCCGACATGGTCGAGACCGCGATTCGCTCCGATCATCCCTGCCGCGTTTTCGTCGACGTCACCGCGAGCAAAGACGTGGGCGATGACTACGAATCCCTCCTCAAAGAGGGAGTCGCGGTCGTGAGCGCCAACAAACTTGCTTTTTCGGACGCCATGGAGCGGTTCGAGACGCTTCAACGCCTTGGGGCGCAGGGGATGGGCCTTTTCTTCGAGACGACGGTCGGGGCGGGGCTTCCGATACTCAGGACGATCGAGGATCTGGTCGCCACGGGTGATGTGATCGAGCGGGTCGAGGGGGTTCTCTCGGGAACGCTGGGATTCATCTGCGATCGACTGATGGCCGGCACACCGTTCAGCGAGGCCCTCAAGGAGGCCGATGACCTCGGCTTCACGGAGCCCGATCCGCGTGAGGATCTGGGCGGACGCGATGTGGCCCGGAAACTGGTCATCCTTGGGCGGATGGCAGGATTTTCCTTGGAACTGGGGGACGTGGATATCACGCCGCTTCTGCCTGGCGAGGGATGGGCGGACATGAGCGTGGACGACTTCTGGAAGCGCCTCCCGGAAGTGGATACACATTTTACCGAGCTTCGTGAGCGCGCCGTAGCGGCCGGGACTGCTCTGCGCTACCTCGCGTCCGTCGATAGAGCTCAGGCCTCCGTTCGGATGACCGAGGTGGCGCCCGACCATCCCTGCGCGAGCCTCTCCAACAGCGAAAACCTCGTGACCATTACCTCGACACGTTATGCGAACACACCGCTGGTCGTGCGAGGTCCGGGTGCGGGGCCGGAGGTCACGGCTGCCGGGGTGTTCGCGGATATCCTGAGAGCGCTGGCGGAGTCCTGATGGCAAACACCGAGACCGCTCGGGCCTTTGCTCCAGCCACGGTCGGCAACATCATCTGCGGCTTCGACATCTTCGGCCTCGCTTTGGGGGAGCCGGGAGACGAGGTGGAAGCAAGACTGCGGAATGAGCCGGGTGTGGTGATTTCAGCAGTGCACGGCGACGGGGGACGCCTGCCGACGGAGGCGGCTCGAAACGTAGCGGGGGTCGCCACGACCGCCGTCCTGACGGAATGCGGGATGGAGGACGTCGGCGTCGAGATCGAGGTCTGGAAGGGTCTCCCCATTTCGGGCGGGATGGGAGGCAGCGCAGCCAGCGCGGTGGCGGCCGTAGTCGCAGCGGATGCGCTCCTCCAGACGGGACTCTCGCCGGAGGCCCTGCTCCGCTGCGCCTCGGAGGGTGAGCGCGGCCCGAAGGGAGACACCCACCCGGACAACATCGCCCCGGCCCTCCACGGGGGCATCGTCATGGTCCGGCCCGAGGAGCCGGGGATCGTCATTCCGCTCCCTGTCCCCACGGGGCTCTCGGTGGCACTGATCCATCCCGATCTGGAGCTCGAGACGAGCGAAATGAGGGGTATCCTACCCGACGTGCTCCCGCTGAAGGAAGCGGTGAGACAGTGGGCTGACTGTTCGGCCTTTGTCGTGGGGTTGTACGAAGAGGACTGGGATCTCATCAAACGTGCGCTGGTAGACCGAGTCGCGGAGCCGCACAGGAGTCGATTCATTCCCGGGTTCGACGCCGTACGCTCCGCCGGCCTCGAGGCGGGCGCGTTAGGCGCCGGCTTGTCGGGATCGGGTCCCTCTATGTTCGCGCTTTGCCGGACGATGGCCGAGGCCCAGTCAGCCGCTACGGCGATGGCCGACGCCTTCGCACAAGTGGGCGTCGAGGGCGCCGATACCCATGTTTCCGAGGTGGGCGATACGGGGGCCCACGTGATCGAGACTTCGGCTTGAAGTTCGTCAGCACAGGCGGCCAAAGTCCAGCGGCCGACCTTCGCACCGCACTCACCTCAGGACTCGCGCCGGACGGAGGGCTTTACCTGCCGGAGCGGATAGACCCGATCGACGCCTCGCTTCTGGCGGAGTTACGCGGCGAATCCTTCTCCGTCGTCTCGCGCGCGGTCGCATGGCACCTCCTGGGTTCGGCGATCCCAGCCGCGGATCTCGACCGCATCGTCGATGCTGCCTTGAATTTCGAGGTTCCGCTGGTCGCACTGAGCGACGACGTGTACCTGCTGGAGCTCTTCCACGGCCCCACCTTGGCGTTCAAGGATGTCGGCGCGCGTTTCATGGCGCAGCTACTGGCGTACCTGGGCACCGAGGATGGGGACCCGCTCACGATCTTGGCGGCTACGTCGGGTGACACCGGAAGCGCGGTCGCGCAGGCCTTCCTGGGTGTACCGGGCATAAGGACCGTGATCCTGTTCCCCAAGGGTAAAGTCACCGACCTCCAGGAGCGGCAATTCACGACCCTTGGAGGAAACGTGCGCGTTCTCGAAGTCGACGGCACGTTCGACGACTGCCAGCGCCTGGTAAAGTCCGCGTTCGCGGACCCGCTCCTCAGGGACGCGATCCGCCTGAGCTCGGCAAACTCGATCAATATCGGTCGGCTTCTCCCTCAGATGCTGTATTACATGTGGGCTGTTAAGACGCTCAGCAGCAGTCTAATACAAATGATCGTTCCTAGCGGAAATCTGGGAAATCTAACAGCAGGGGTATTCGCTTCACTTTCTGGAATGCCCACAGCTGGATTTCTTGCAGCACACAATAAAAACGACTTCTTTCCAAATTATCTTATCGACCCTTCAGTCTCATTCAAGCCTTCTGTTCGGACGGTGTCCAACGCCATGGATGTCGGCACTCCCAGCAATTTTGAACGTCTTTCTTCGCTATTGACGCGCGACGAAATGACAGGATTGATAGCAGCCGTATCGGTCTCCGACTCGGATACCAGGTTGTCAATGGAACGTATATATGCGAACACGGGGTACGTCGCTGATCCCCATACTGCGGTGGGGTTGGAAGCGCTGCGAAATTCGGGAAGCGAGAAGCGCTCCACGAGGCCGTCACTGGTGCTATCCACGGCACATCCGGCCAAATTCCCCGAGATCGTATCTGAAGTACTGGGTATAGATCCCGTTTTACCGCCACAGCTTGCGAAGCTTAACCACCTTCCTACCTCATGCAAAACGATCGATCCTCAGGAGGATCAATTTGCTCAAGTGATTCTTGAACTCGGCCACGCTTAGCGTCGGAAGGATAGTGAGAGGTGAGACTCGTTATTCTTGTTGTCGGTCACGTAGATGTCCAGGCTGTGTGATCCCCTTGAAACTCTTCCATCGAATTTATGACGCAACAGCGAGTATTTCGCGTCATACTGAAACAGAACCCACTTTCCGTCAATCAGACCTCTATAGCTCTGAATGCCGCTCAGATCATCTCGAATTCTTACCCGGATTTCGCCGCTGGCCGACATGTTCTTCCCCTGAGAAATGTTGAGTCCTCTGATAGAAGGCGGCTCGTTGTCCACGGCGACCGCATAGTTTCCAAATTCCCTGATTCGCGTAGTGACGGCGCCATCTTTGAACTCACCGCCGGCAGAAGACAATTTTCCATCGCTATTAACACCCACGATGAGGGCCTTGGACCTGAGCTCTATCGGCAATTCAGACGCGTTCAAGGTCAAAGTCATCCATTTGTGCACCGGAACACTGGTTTCATGCAGCTGGTGAACGTCAGAGTATACTCCGATGGGACGATTCATCAGTCGCATGTAAGAGAACTCAGCCGCGCTGTAGAATGCGCCAGTGGGGGCTGTTAAAAACACATCCTCACGACCAAAGGTAAACGCCCGATCGGGACCGAAAGCAAGATCAGCAGGTACCGTCCTGGGTGTTTCCACGATTCCCGACTCAACTCCGTAGACGGAAAAATCAAATTGGGAAAGATTACGAGCTGCATCTTCGACACGATAGGTGAGGTCGTACACCTTGTCGATTTCGAGGTCAAGGAGCCCGTTGCCATTGGTCTCATAAAGCGGAAGTTGATTACCAGGAAGTAAGTGACTTAGTTGGACCCACCGTCCGGAAGTACGATGCTCGTTGTAGTCTATGTGCGCATTGATATAGCGGGTCTGGTCGAACGAAAATCGATCCATTACGGACTGAAATAGGGTATACGGGCCGTTTTTCAGATTAATGCGATAGATACCCAGTCTGCTGTTCGAGCCATTGTGGTAGTCGTGTGTCTGAATGCCAAAACCAATTTTCCCGGAAGCTTCGATCCGATTTACCCTGCTCATCACGATTCTTCCATCCTTTCTTGTCAAATCGATGAAGGCACTTTCTCCGGCACTGACGACTCGCCACCCTCCCGTTCGAGAATCTCTGAGCCTGACCAGCGATCCGTCTCCAATGGGATACACTTTGAATCGATATATACGGGGGGGAATAGTGTCCTTGATATTCAGACCCCACAGGATGGGGTTTACCGGCCAGCCAGTTCTTTCATCCCTTATTTCGAAGTGGAGATGCGGGCCGGCTGAGCTTCCTGAATTGCCCGACATTGCAATCACTTCACCCTGCAAAACGGGAAACTGGCCTCGATCAGGAAAACTCTGTACAGCGAACGACTCCTGGCTGTATTGAAGAGTCTTAATGTATTCGCTGAGGGTGTTATTAAATCTATCCAAATGCGCGTAGACCGTCATGTATCCATTTGGATGCGAGATGTACAGGGCATTCCCATATCCGCTAGGAGAGACCACGATTCTGGAAACCCAACCATCTGCCGCAGCATAGACTCTATATCCGGCCCGGCCCTGCGTCTTGATGTCGAGCCCTGCATGAAAATGGTTGGCTCGCATTTCGGCAAAACTGCCCGCAAGAAGAAGTGGAATTTTGAGTGGAGAGTTGAAATAAGTGTCCGGATATGGATCCGGATTCACACTGCTAAATAGAAGGAGTGGCAGGAGTACTATCAGGAAGCCACGCAATTTCATTTCTCAATTATGGTTCGCGATGTGAAAGGAAATACTTTGATCAACATCTCAGTTGGCACGATAGCCGTTTTTGTACTGGGGGCTATGCTTTTACAGCTGAAGACAGTATTGATGCCGTTCGTCATAGCGACGCTGCTCTCGATTATTTTCAAACCCATAATCGTTGGACTCAAGAAAAGGAAGATACCAACCTTTGCAGCGCTGTTTGGTGTACTGATTCTATTTTCATTGTTCCTGTTTCTGCTGGGGTGGGTTGTGTTCGCAAGCATCGATACGTTTGTCAATGAATTACCAAAGTACGAGGCGAAGATATCCGTTATTGTTACGGATGCGGAATCGACACTCATGGGGTGGGCCGAGCAATTCAATATTGAGGTGACAGATTTTAAATGGAGCGATGCAATTGAGATCTCTTCCGTGACGTCAGCTCTTACAACAGGACTTGGATCGTTCATCAGTTTCATAACAACGACTTTTCTTGTACTCCTTTTTATGCTATTCATTCTCGCGTCAAGCGGTGAGTTGTCGCGCAAGGTTCGGGAGGTATATCCGACCCAGCACGCGGACTGGATGGCGTCCGTATTGAAGACCGTTGACTCGCAGGTTCGACAGTATCTTGTCACAAAAACCATTGTGAGTCTCGTTACGGGGGCTCTTACCTGGCTCGTTCTGCTAATTCTTGGAGTCGATTTCCCACTCGTATTTGGGTTCATCGCTTTCATCCTGAATTACATTCCCAATATCGGAAGCACGATAGCAGTCCTGTTTCCGTTCGCGCTCACCCTGCTGCAATTCGAGACCCTTGGAGTTCCGGCGATGGTAATCCTGGGACTCGGAGGAATTCAGGTTGTAATGGGTAACGCCATCGAGCCACGCATCATGGGCTACACTCTGAACATCAGTCCTCTGTTGATTCTGGTGTCTCTCATATTCTGGGGCTGGCTCTGGGGCATATGGGGAATGGTGCTTGCAGTGCCAATGATGGCGACTATCAAAATCGTCATGGAGAATCTGGAAGCTACACGGCCCATCGCGAAACTGATGGGAGGGCGCGGCAGAGGATATAGGAATCAGAGCTGAGGATTCCCCGCGACAAATACTTGATCGATCAGATCTCTTCCCCCAGCATAGATATAGCTGTTCAAGACCTCGTCAGCGCTCAAGCCATCTGTCAGGGCATGAGAAGTGCTCAGAGCTACGAAATCAGCGTGGCTTTCAGGCTCGATCCGACCGACAGGTAAGGCGGAGGCTAGACGTCCACCTTCACAGGCCCGCTGGTATAAACGTGTTCCTGAACCCAGCGAGCCATCAAACTGAAACACATTTCTCCTCCGCTGAAGGAGGCGGCTGGTATAATCAAGTAATCTCACCTCTTCTACGGGGGAGACGCTTGTGTTGCTGTCAGATCCTATGGCCCAGGATCCTGACAGGCCCACATATTTTTCAAACGGAAAGTGGCCGTCACCGAGATCCGCTTCAGTCGTCGGACACAGGCCAACTGTGGCACCACTTTGAACAATGCCGGACATCTCTGAGTCAGAAATATGAGTTGCGTGGATCAAGCACCATGACTGATCAACATCCATAGAATCCAGAAGCCATTCTACAGGACGCTTTCCGGTTGCCAGCATACATTCGTTTATCTCACGGGCTTGTTCGGCAACATGAATGTGCACCGGCGAGTCCGGAGCAGTTTCCCGGCGATGATCCAGCAGGTCCTTGAGGGCTTCGTA
>JADFNK010000061.1 GCA_022563405.1 Gemmatimonadota bacterium
GCGTTCGGACGCCACACCCATTGAATACGAGTACGCCGTCTGGGTGGAGTAGCGTTTCAGCTTGCGGCCAATGTTTCCGTAGGGTAACGTCAAGACGCCCGTATCCGGCCGCTCTCCCCCCAAGCGGTGCGGCGTGAAGGAGGCAGGATGAAAATGTCGATCCGAGCTAGCGTGCTGGGCTTCGGTGCCGCCCTCCTTCTACCTGCCGCGTGTAGTTCTGGGCCGTTGGCTCTCCCAGATTCCCAAACGCCGCCGGGCATGGAGTTCCAGGTTGCGGACACGCTGTTTGGCCCAGGTGACACCATTAGAGTGAATCTGAGCAACAACACGGAATACGAACTCGGTTACAATCTCTGTCTCGCAGACCTTGAGCGGCGGGTAGACGGACGCTGGCTCGTAGTTCAGAGGTTTCCTCAGAATACCTGTTGCACGGACCAACTAAGCATCCTGCCACCTGGTGAATCGACTTTCGGTGTACAGATAGTTTACCCGTTCCTTGACTCAGGCATCTATCGATTTCGGGATCAAGTCGAGTGGCCGCTCCGTGAGGGGCAGGTGGAAGTCATCAGCAACGGGTTCAGCATCGCACAAGAGTGAGAGCCTCGATGTCTCCTGAGAAAACGCCGTAACAAGTAGGCCACCCCCATCGTTCGGAGGTGGCTATCTTCTCGTTCGGGGCGACCGGCATCGGACTGGCCATGCCAGGATGGATTTCCAGGTAGCGCATGTGAGTAAAGACCAATTGGAATTTCTTGAGCTATACGGGCTAAAGGGCTCGCTCGATGGATCGATCAAGTACATCGATAAGTCTGCCAGGGAAGATCGATTCATGGGAACGCCGGGAGTACGACCGCACTGACCAATCAGGGAGAGCGGAGATGATCAGGCGTTTCATCGCCTGCTTCGAGTCGACGACGGTTATGGCTGGATCGAAGCCCTTAACCGAACCGGCCGCCGCGGCCGCTGAATTGGAGGGGAGCACCGAGAGTCTGTGGTCTTCAAGCGAGAATCCGGTAAGTGGACAAAGCGCCCCAACACCGCGCTGAGGCTCTTTTCTTGGCCAGGATTTGGCCAGAGCAATTGTGGACAACTCCCCAAACCCTAGAGGCGCCGCCCGGATTCACCTGCGGTCGCCTTCGGCGATCCTCGGTGGTCTCGCGGAAAGCGGCTAGGCCGTATACACGGTAAACATCTTCTCGCTCGGCTCGAACCGAACGGTTCGAACCCGGGCGGCGGCAACATGTGGGACTATCAACAGAGAGGCGCGAGGATGGGGCAACTCCACACGCCCGGATTGACCTGCGGTTGCCTTCGGCAATCCTCGGTCGTCTCGCGGAGATCGGGTAGACCGTATACACGGTAAACATCTTCTCGCTCGGCTCGAACCGAACGGTTCGAACCCGGGCGGCGGCAACACGTGGGACTCCATCTTAAGAGGCGCCGCCCGGATTCGAACCGGGGAATAAAGGCTTTGCAGGCCTCTGCCTTACCACTTGGCTACGGCGCCAAAGAAAAGAGGGGCTGCTCGTCCTGAGTGACGGGCCCGCCCCTCTTTCAAAGCGGGAAACCGGACTCGAACCGGCGACCCCCACCTTGGCAAGGTGGTGCTCTACCAACTGAGCTATTCCCGCAAGAAAAAAGGGTGTCTCGGATCCTTACCCAAACCTACACGAAACGTTTCCGAAACACCCCTCAATTGTGCGCTGGAACCTAGAAAGGGCCCTTGAAATGTCAAGTTCCCACGGCCTCTTCTCCCCATTATGTTCCGCGGCACGACCTCCGTCCTGGGGTGGGGCGGAAGGGGACCTATAGCGGGAGGAAATCGAGCGCAGAATGAGGGTGATATTCGCAGTTCTCGCCTCGATGATCATGCCTCTGGGCCTGGTGGGGCAGGAGTTCTCCCGGCCCCTCCTCCCGGTCGGCCAATTCCGGGTCGAGATCAATTCACTCTTCCATTTCGCGGACGAGCGTTTCGGCAGGCGCGTGGAGGACGGATCGCTCATCAAGGAGGTGGAACCTCTCGAGTTCGACTTCGTGGACGCTGCGGTCGGCACACGTCTGTTTCCGGCCTTCGAAGATCTGGAGGCCGACCTGGCAACGGCCGCGGGGACCACGATCATGCCAGTGGTGCTGGGGCGAACACGGGCGGTTTTGACGAGGGACGAGGTCTGGCTCCCGATCCGGCTGGACGTGGGCCTTCTGGACTGGCTCACTGTGGGAGCCATGGTTCCGTTCTCGCGACGCCGGGCGGAGTTCGCGACCTCCATCCAGACGGACGGAGCCGACGTGGGCGTGCCTCCTGCTACGGCAGGGGACTTTCTCGGGGAAGTTTCTACGGCCAACAGCGCTCTTACTGGCATAGTCGCGGGGTTATGCACGGCGGACCCGTTGAGTCTGGAGTGCTCCCAAGCGACGGACCTCCTGGCCGTGGGTGAAGGGTTCCATGAGGCCCTGCTCCGTGGATACGGGGATTATGGGGTGTTCCCGCTCGAGGGTTCCGGTACGGGGGACGCTCTCCAGTCCCGTACCACAAGCCTCTTGAACGCTTATCAGGCGGTCGGTGTGGCGGCTTTTCCGACGACCATCCCGTTGGCTACCGAAATGCTGACCGAGGCTACCTACCTGGACCTGGTGTCGAATCGCGCGTTCAGAGTACAGGGCGATTCCCTGGCGACGTGGAGAAGCCCTTGGGAGCTGGGGGACGTGGAAATCCATGCCAACGCCCGCCTGTGGGGGATCGGGCTTGAGACCGACCCAGACGAGCCGCAGCCCCATATCCGCTTGGAGATCGGCGCGGGCGTTCTTTTCAGGCTGGGCACGGGGCGGACCGACTCTCCCCTCAACTTTCTGGACACGGGAAGCGGAGACGGTCAGAACGACATCGAGTTGAGCGGGTTCGGAACGTTGAGCGTCGGGAGGCGGCTGGGCCTCGTGGGAGAGGTTCGGTACGGGGTGCAGCAGTCCGTCCTGGTTCTCAGACGGATCACGGCTCCGGATCGGATTTTCGCCCCCGTTTCGGCGCAACAGGTGGTTCGCTGGGACCCGGGTGACTTCCTGCAGGTTCGTCTATCCCCCCGGCTCAGTCTGACGAAAGAGATCGCGCTCACGTTTGATGTCAGGTACTTCACGAAGAAGGCGGACGGGTATAGCTCGGTCGAGGCCGGGGTGGGGCTGGACCCCGGGGTGCTGGAGCTCGAGACCTCAGAAAAATCGCTAGGGATCGGCGGTGGGGTGGTCTACTCTACGGTGCAAAGCGGCGAGGGCCGGGTGGAGGCCCGGTTCCTCGTTCAACAAACGGTGTCGGGGAGCGGAGGCGCGACACCCAAGACTTGGCGCCTCGAGGCCGGATTTCGCTTCTATGGGGGCCTCTGGGGACAGGGTTAGCGTCAGAAACGACTAATCGCCTGCGGCAAGCATCTCCCTGGCGTGGTCCTGCGAGGTCGCGGATTCGGGATCGCCACCCAGCATCCTTGCGATCTCTCGCACACGGGCATCGCCCGTGAGTCCCCTCACGGCCGTCTCGGCGAGTCCCTCGCCCTCGTTCTTCTCCACGAGGAGATGACTGCGCGCCCGAGAGGCGACCTGGGGAAGATGGGTCACGACGAATACCTGATGATACCGGGCCACGTCCTTCAGCTTGGCGGCGACCAGCGAAGCCACCTGTCCGCCGATTCCGGCATCGATTTCGTCAAAAACCAGCGTCGGAACTTGATCGACCTGCGCCAGAATCGCTTTCAGGGTCAGCATGACCCTCGACAACTCACCGCCGCTGGCAACTCGAGCGAGTGAAGTGGGAGGAAAACCCGCGTTGACCGAGACCAGGAATTCGATGCTCTCGGCTCCACGGGAATTCACCTCGGGAAGAGTGTCCATCTGGACCTTGAAGGTCCCGGCCGGTAGGCCCAAGTCGGGCAGTAGCGCCTCGACTTCCTTCTCGAGCCGCGTCGCAGCCTCCCGCCTCTTTTCGCTCAAGCGGGTCGCGGCGGCGGCGAGGGTGCTCCGTGTACGTTCGACATCGGCCGCCAGGGTGTCCTCGTCCCAGCCCCCGTCCTCGACCTCGTCCAGCTCGGCGCGTACGCGGTCCCGCGACGCGATGACGTCCTCCGAGGTTGGGCCGTACTTCCGCTTGAGGGAATGAATCAGGTCTAGCCGCGATCGGACTTCCTCGAGCCGCCCGGGATCATGGCGGAGGCCACCGACATAATTGCTCAGATCTCGACCGACCTCCACCAGAGCGTGATAAGCCTCCTGGAGCTCTTCGTGGAGTCCGTCCAGCGCCGGGTCCCACTCCTTCAGCCGGGCGAGGGTCTGCGCCAAAGCGGAAACCTTCTCGGTGACCGCACCTTCGGCCGAGTACAGTTCGGCATGGATCCTCGTGGTCTCACCGAGAAGTTCCTCCGAGTTCTCGAGGCGTCCACTCTCTTCCGAGAGCGCCTCCTCCTCTCCGGGCTGGACGTCGGCCTCCTCGAGCTCACGCATCTGGAAGCGGAGGAAGTCGACCCGACTCGCGAGTTCGCGGCGGTGCTCCTGGAGCTCTTTCAACTGGGCCTCCAGCTTGGAAAGCACCCCGAACGCCTCCTCTACCGCTGATGCGTCCTGCTCGGCTTCGCCGAAGGCGTCCAAGATGTGGCGCTGCGTGTCCTTCCTCAGGAGCGTCTGGTGTTCGTGCTGCCCATGTAAGTCCACGAGCGATCGGCCCAATTCGCCCACGGTCCGGGCCGTGGCCGGGGACTCGTTGATCCAGGCGCGGTTCCGGCCCACGGCCGCCACTTCTCGCCGAAGAATCAGCAGACCATCCTCGACTTCGATCCCCAGGTCGTTCAGCTGAGCTCTGAGCTTCGGGTAAGTCGACACGTCGAAAACCGCCTCGACCAACGCGCGTTCCGCGCCGGTCCGCACCGTGTCACTGGACGCACGTTCCCCCAACAGAAGAGAGAGAGCGCCGACGATGATCGATTTCCCCGCCCCGGTCTCTCCAGAAAGAGCGCTCAGCCCGGGCCCCAGTTCGAGGGTCAGATCATGGATGACGGCATAGTCTCGAATGCGAAGTTCGATGAGCATGCCATCAATGTACCCGGAGCACCCGCCGCTTCAATGGGCGGCTGGGCGGTAGGGGTCAACCCGAAGGGCGTGCCGCCCAGTTGAGCTTGCGCTGCAGCGTTCTGAAGAAATTCTGCCCGGCAAACCGAACCAGCGGGATCTCGATTTCGGAACGTCCGATGCGGATCTCTGCGCCGGTCTCAAATTCCTGCGCGACCTGCCCGTCCGCGGTGACCACGAGGTCCTGCGTCCGTTCGATGGGCCTCACGGCAACTCGTTGCGTCGCTGGAATCACAAGGGGCCGCATAGCCAACGTGTGGGGGCAGATGGGCGTAACGATCAGGCAGTCGACCGAGGGTACGACGATCGGGCCGCCCGCAGACAGTGAATAGGCGGTGGACCCCGTAGGCGTGGCCACGATCAGTCCATCCCCCGAGAAGCTGCCCATGTCCTGCCAGGGTCCACCCGCTCCGTCCCCGTCCTGCGCGGCGTCTCCTCCGTTTGCCGCTGCAACCTCCTGAACCCGGAGGTCGAGCCGGGTGACCCGAGCGACCCCCCGCTTGTGAATCACGAAGTCGTTCCACGCCAGAAGCGGCTTTCCGTGTGAACCGTCCGCATGGATGATAAGAGCTTCCAGGGTGGAGCGACGGTCGAGTACGTAGTCACCCTTCAACACCAAGCCCAGGTGCTGCTCGAGCTCCGAGTGCGCTAGGGCGGTCAGGAAACCGAGGTGCCCGAGATTCACGCCGAGAACGGGGATGTCCAGCCCGGCGACGGATCGACCCGCCCGGAGCAGCGTGCCGTCCCCGCCCAACGCGATCAGGAGATCGACCGGGTCCGCATCGAGGTCAAGGGGATTGGCACCCTCAGGCGCCCATGTGATGAGGTGCTCCTCGAACGAAACGTCGATCTGGTTCTCGGCGGCGAAGCGGGCCAACCGCTCGACGCAGCCGGGCACATGATCGTGCTCCGGGCGTCCCATAACGCCGATACGCTGCAGACCGGCCCCATTACCGATCGCGACGGCACCGTCGGTCGGAGTGGTCTTACCCTTCAAGCCGACTCTGCCGCCGCAGCCACCGCGCCTCCCAGCATTCTGTGGGCCTCGGTAGCGATTCCTTCGGCGTCGAGCCCGAGATCGTGGAGGAGCACCTCACGCGCGCCGTGCTCGATGAACCGGTCCGGGAGCCCCAGGCACCGTACCTCGATCGCCTGCTCCGAGGCGAGTGCCGACAGCTCCCGAGACATATAGGCCCCGAAACCGTTGATCACCGCCCCTTCCTCGATCGTGATCACACGCCGATGTCGCCCGGCTACATCCCTCAGGAGGTCGCGATCGTACGGTTTCAGGAAACGGCAGTTCACCACCTCCGCCTGGAAGCCGAGTGACGCCAGCACCTCGGCTGCCTCGGAGGCGGCACCAACCATCGTTCCGGTTGCGAGGAACACGATGTCGGAGCCTCGCCGAAGGATCTCCCACGTCCCATACTCGACGTCGGGAATCTCGCTCACGTGAGGGACGGCCTCGGGCACGGCGTCTCTCGGCCAGCGCACGGAGAACGGCCCTGATTCGTGTTGGATGCCCAGCCGCACGAGCGCCATCATCTCGGCTCCGTCCTTGGGGGCGGTCACGGTCATACCCGGCACGAGCAGCATATACGGAATGTCGAAGGCACCGTGGTGCGTGGGCCCATCGGGGCCCGCGAGCCCGGCTCGATCCATACAAAAAACGACCGGTAGATCCTGGAGCGCGACGTCGTGCACGATGCTGTCGAAGGCCCTCTGCAGGAACGTAGAGTAGATGCAGACGAGAGGCCGAACCCCGCCGACGGCCGCCATTCCGGCGGCCGAGGTGACGGCGTGGCCCTCCGCGATGCCCACGTCGAAAAACCGGTCCGGGAAAGCGTCGCCGAAAATGTCGGTGCTGGTCCCGTCCGGCATTCCCGCGGTGAAGGCGACGATGCGGGAATCGAGCTCACCCAGCTCCTTGAGTCCCTTGCCGAAAACCTTCTGGTACCGGGGTAGGCCACCGCCCTTTTTCTTGACTTCCCCACTGATCTTGTCGAACGGAGGGCGGGCGTGCCACGCGTACGCGTCTTGCTCGGCCAAGAAAAAACCCTTGCCCTTCTGCGTGATCACGTGGACCAGGATCGGACCGTCGAGGCGGCGGACCCTGCCCAGGGTCTCGACCAGTGAGTCGAGATCGTGCCCGTCGACCGGACCGATGTAGCGGAACCCGAGCTCCTCGAAGAGCATCCCGGGGACGAAGAGGCCCTTCACACTTTCTTCCGTGCGGCTCACAACCCGCCTCATGATCCCCTTCTCGCCGCCCGGCCCCTTCGAGAGCAAGTCCTTCACCTCTTGTCGGATCCGGTTGTAGACCGGATGCGTCATCATGCCCGTCAAATACTTATTCATCGCCCCCACGTTGGGCGCGATCGAATGGTCGTTGTCATTCAGGATGACGATGAGATTCCGGTCGGTGTGTCCGGCGTTGTTGAGGGCCTCGAAGGCCAGGCCGCATCCCATCGCCCCGTCGCCGATGATCGCCACCACGCTGTAGTCGTCACCGTTCAGGTCACGGGCGATCGCCGTGCCGAGCGCCGCGGAAATCGAAGTGGCGGCGTGGCCGGCGCCGAAGTGATCGTATTCCGACTCGTCACGCCGCAGGAACGGCGCTAACCCGTCCTTCGTGCGGATCGTCGGAAGTCGTTCGTTTCGGCCCGTGAGAATCTTGTGGATATAACCCTGGTGACCGGTGTCCCAGATGAGCTTTTCGCGTGGTGTCTCGAAAACGTAGTGGAGCGCCACGGTAAGTTCGACCACTCCGAGGCTGGCTCCGAAGTGACCCCCGACCTTGGAGATCACATCCACGTGGCGTTCGCGGGCCTCCACGACCAATTCGTGCAGCTCTTCCCGAGAAAGCGCTCGGACGTCTTCGGGTCCGTCTATATGGTCCAATAGCGACACGGTCCGACTCCTACCTGCGTGTGTGTCCAGACCTAAACATAGCTCACTACCTCTTTCGCTCCACTACCTCACTACCTCTTTCGCTCCACCACGTAGGAGGCGAGCGCGATCAGCGCCGGAGCGTCGATTCCTGCACCCCGAAGCGCCTCCGTCGCCTCCTCGGCGAGTACCCGGGCTCTCCTGGTGGCCTCCTCCAGACCGTACAACGACACGTAGGTGCTCTTGTCGAGCACGCCGTCGCTGGGGTGTTTTCCGAGGTCTGCCGCAACCGCGGTCGCGTCCAGAATGTCGTCGGTCACTTGAAATGCAAGTCCGATGCCACGGCCGAAGCTCTCGAGCCCGGCGATTGATGCCTCCGATGCCCCGGCGGCGAGCCCTCCGATCACCAGAGAAGCGGTGAGCAGAGCACCCGTTTTCATGCCGTGCAGACGATCGAGCTCGTTCGAGTCGAGGTGCTGCCCTTCACCCAACAGATCGAGGGCCTGTCCGCCGACCATACCCCCCGCGCCCGCGCCCCGATTCAACTCACGCACGATCCTCCGGGAAACTCCGTCGTCCGCGCCCAAAGCGTCCGACGCACGAAGAGCCCACAGAGAGGCCGCCGGAATCAGGGCGAGCCCGGCTCGAGCGGTCGCCGCCTCCCCGAAAAGCGTGTGCGGCGTCGGCTGGCCTCTCCGAAGATCGGCGTCATCCATACACGGGAGATCGTCGTGCATGAGGGAATAGGCGTGGATCAACTCGATCGCCGCCCCGAGATCGTACACCGCGGGGTCGGTGCCCCCTCCACACGCCCGGTAAGCGACCACACACAGGATGGGGCGAAGCCGTTTCCCACGGCTGAGCACCGCGTGACGGGCCGGTTGAAGCAGCTCGTCGGGAAGCTCGTCGCCCAGCCACTCACAAGCCCGTTCGAGGGCCCGCTCCACCTCCGCCCTTTCGTCGCGGAGAAGCGCTTCGAGGTCGACGGCGGGACGGTCGATGGCGGGGCGATCGGCGATCACTCCGGATCTTCCTCCAACGGCCGCACGACGGGATCCTCCTCTGGGCCGAGAAGCTCCTCCACCTTGAGTTCCGCGACACGGAGCGTGGCTTCGGCTCCGCGGACATGTTCGACGCCCTCCTCGAACAGCGTCAGGGCCCCCTCCATATCGAGGTCGGCGGCCTCGAGGGATCGCACGATCTCTTCGAGGCGTTTGAGCCGCTCCTCGAGGGAAGGCCGGTTTTCACCCCCGGTATTTTCACCCCCGGTATCTGATGTGTCACTTTTCTTGGTCACGGTCTCCGATTCCTCATCATGGTCCACCCCGCACCTCACACGGCACCGACCCGTCCGAGACACGGAGGGAGAACCGATCGCCTACCTCGAACGCTTCGACGGTTCGCAGGATCCTCCCGTTCACATCCTGAGGGAGGGCATACCCGCGGCCAAGCGTCGCAAGGGGTGAAAGTACATCCATCTTGCCGGCGACTTCGGTCAGGCGGGCCCTCTTGAGTGTCCACAGCCCCCGGATCGCCGAGTCCATACGATCTCCTGCCCGACTCACCGCCTCGCGCCGTGGCCGTACCAGGTCGACGCCGGATCGCCTGAGTTGACTCAGACGCACACCGAGCGCCTCGCGGCGATGAAAGGCGATGGCTCGTAGCGCCCCGCTCATGCGGGTGCGGGTGATGCTCAGCGCGTCCGCCAACCCCTCGCCGTCCTCCACGGCGGCTTCCGCGCCAGCGGAGGGCGTGGGAGCCCGGACGTCGGCTACCAAGTCGGAGATGGTCACGTCGACCTCGTGCCCAACCGCCGAAATCACCGGGACGGGGCACGCCACTATCGCACGAGCGACCGCCTCTTCGTTGAATGCCCAGAGGTCCTCCAGCGATCCCCCACCGCGCCCGACAATCAAAACATCCACCAGGCCACTGCCTCCGAGGGCCTGAATCGCCTCGGCCACCTCGTCGCCCGAACCCTCGCCCTGCACGCGCGCGCCCCGCACGATCACACGCGTCCAAGGAGCTCTGCGGCGCACCACGGTCAAAATGTCGGCGAGAGCCGCACCGGCCAGCGACGTGACCACACCAACGGCCTCGGGAAAACGCGGGAGGGGACGCTTCCGCTCGGGGGCGAGCAGCCCCTCGGCCTCGAGCTTCGAACGCAGGCGGTCGAACGCCTGACGCCAGAGCCCTTCGGCGTCCTCCGCCTCGAGGCGCCGCACGACCATCTGATACTCTCCCCGCGCCTCGTACAGGGTCAGCCCGCCGAAAGCCCTCACGGTCGTACCTTCCTCCGGATCGGAAGGAAGGGTCACAGCCTCGGTCTTGAACATCACGCAGCGGAGTTGCGCCTGCTCGTCCTTGAGCGTGAAGTAGCAGTGCCCGGACCGGGCACGAGTCCAGTTGGTGACTTCGCCGCTGATCCAGAGACTTTCGATCGTGTCCTCGAGCAGGCTCCGCACCGCTCGGTTGACCTGCGTGACAGTCCAGACACGAGGTTCTATCATTCGGCCGGCGCGGACCGGACGGCCGCCTCAACCGTATTCGAAAGCAACATGGCGATCGTCATCGGCCCGACGCCACCGGGGACGGGACTGATCGCGGAGGCGATTTCCTTGACCTCGTCGAAGGCCACGTCCCCCGTCAGGCGGTAGCCCCTCTCGCGCGTGTCGTCATCCACCCGGTTCACACCGACGTCGATCACCACGGCGCCGGGTTTCACCATGTCGCCCCGGATCAGATCGGGCTGCCCGATCGCCACGATCAAGATGTCCGCCCCGCGGGTAACCGCGCCGAGGTCGGGCGTGCGGCTGTGCGCCACGGTCACGGTCGCGTTCCCTCCCGGTGCCTTGCGGAGCAGAAGCGCAGCCATCGGACGCCCGACGACGCTGGAGCGACCCACCACAACCACGTGTTTACCCTCAGGGTCGTTCCCACTGCGCTGAAGCATCTCGACCACACCGGAGGGTGTACACGGCGCGAGCGCGTCGGGGTCGCCTGATGCGAGCCGGCCCACGTTCACCGGATGGAAACCATCGACATCCTTGGCGGGATCGATCGCCGAGAGGACCTTGGCTTCGTCGATCTGATCCGGAAGCGGAAGCTGGACCAGGATACCGTGGATCTCCGGATCGGCGTTGAGACCCGCCACGACCCCAAGAAGCTCGTCCTCGGGGGTGTCCTCCGACAGCGTGATCTGCCGGGAGTGGATGCCGGCCTCGGTCGCGGCCTTATTCTTCGATCGGACGTAGACCTGACTCGCCGGATCTTCACCCAGGAGGACCACGGCGAGGCCGGGCGTGAGGCCGGACTCCTTGAGACCGGCAACCCGTTCCTTGATCTCCTCGCGGATCGAGGCCGCCATCTCCTTTCCCGATATTAGTTCAGCAGACATTCAGATTCCTGTTACAAGTTGCGCCTTGCTGTAACAAAGCGACTCACCCCGTGAAATCGACTCACCGAGTGAACCGATTCAACGTGCGAAATCGACCGCACGGGTCTCGCGAATCACCACCACCTTGATCTGCCCCGGGTATTGGAGCTCACCCTCGATTCGGCGGGCGACGACCTCGGAAATCTGAGCCATCTCCTGGTCGCTCACTTTCTCCGGCTCGACCATCACGCGGATTTCCCGCCCCGCCTGAATGGCAAAGCAGCGCTCGACCCCCGGGTGCTCCATCGCCAACTCTTCGAGCTTTTCGAGGCGCTTGACGTAACCCTCGAACATCTCTCGCCGCGCCCCCGGACGTGAGCCCGAGATCGCGTCCCCTGCCGTTACCAGAAAAGTCTCGGGGAAAAAATGGGGCTCCTCGTCATGGTGGGCCTTGATGGCGTTGAGCACGAGCTCGGATTCGTTGTGCTTTTTACACAAGCGGTAACCGAGCTCGACGTGTGTGCCCTCGTGCTCGTGTGTGAGTCCCTTGCCGACATCGTGCAGAACCCCGGCTCGTTTCGTGCCTTGTACATCGAGACCCATCTCCGCCGCCATACTCCCTGCCAACTGAGCCACTTCCTTGGCGTGTTGGAGCTGATTCTGGCCGTAGGACGTGCGGAATTTCAGACGCCCGAGCGTCTTGACGATCTCTTGGTGCACGTTGTGTATACCGAGCTCGTACAGAACCTCCTCGGCCGCTTGAGCCATGGACTCCTCGACCTCCAACCTGCTCTTTTCGACCACCTCCTCGATGCGACCCGGATGGATGCGGCCGTCCTCGATCAGCCGTCCGAGTGCGATGCGCGCCACCTCTCGGCGCACAGGGTTGAAACCGGAGAGGACCACGGCCTCGGGTGTGTCGTCGATGATGACGTCGATCCCGGTGGCCTGTTCGAAGGCCCGGATGTTCCGACCCTCGCGGCCGATGATGCGGCCCTTCATTTCGTCGGAAGGAAGCTGCACGACCGAAACGGTCATCTCGGCGGTCTGCTCGGACGCCATGCGCTGAATGGCCAACCCGACAATCTTCTTGCCCTCGTGGTCGGCCGTGCGCTGGGCTTCTTCCTTGACTTCGCGAAGCATATTGGCCGCTTCGGCCCGGGCCTCGTCCTCCAGATCCGCCAGCAGCTCTTTCTTGGCCTCGGGCTGGGACATCCCAGAAAGCGACTCGAGCTTTCCGCGAATCCGCTCCCGATCCTGCACCAGATCCTGAGTTTGGCCCGCGAGTCCCTCCTTACCCGCCTCCAACTCCAGGGCGCGCTTCTCCTGAGCAGCCTCCCGCTCGTTCAGGTTGTCGAAGCGGCGTTCCATGGAACTCGAGCGCTCCGCAAGACGTTCCTCGGCCTTTTCGACTTCCTTGCGGTGCTTGGACTCTTCCTGCTCCCAGGCCTCCCGAAGCCGGACGACTTCCTCTTTGCCCTCGAGCACACGCGACGTTCGGAGATTGTCGGCTTCATCCCGGGCACGGCCCAAGATCCTGGAAGCCTCATCCGCAGCGGCTGCTACAGCTTTTTTTTGACGTGATCGCTCGACCAAGCCCCGTCCAAGATATCCCACGGCTCCGAAGAGCAACGCCACAACCGCCGCTGGTCCATAAGCCAGCGGGTCCATTTATCGGCTCCAATCGGACGCGAAAGACACACATCCGAAGGGTGAGCGTACGTTGTCCTGAGTGACAATAGAATTTGGGCTCCCGCCGACGCAAGGAGCGCCGGCTCAGCCGTTGGAAACTACGTCCTCCAGGCGAGCCGCGAGCGCATTCACACGCTCAGCCATCTGGGAGTCGCTCTCTTCCTGTGTATCCAGCGCCTGAAAGAGCTCATCCGTGATGGAAAGAGCAGCGAGGATAGCCACCTTGTGGCCTTCGAGGAGCCCGACCTGTTTCTTGATTTCATGGATCCGCTGATCCACATGCTCGGCGCAACGCGTCGTGTACGCCGGCTCTGCGTTAGAGCGAATCGTGTGCTCCTCGCCGGCGATCCTGACGGTGACCGACTCTCTTATGCCGTCCGTCACGGGTGCTCCTCCAGAAATTTGACTTGAGACAGGAGCCGGTCCACACCTTCCCGCCCCTCGTCCAAGCGTCTTCGAAGATCGCGATTTTCCTCTTCGAGGATGTGCAACTTTGCGATCATCTCCCGTGGCCCACCCTCGCCTGAGCTCACCCCCTCGAGCAGGCCCTCCAGCTCTTCACCCTGCTCGTTCATCCGGACGACCTCACCTTCGAGCAGCTCAACCCGCAGGAGCGCGGCGGTCACCGCTTTCTCCAGCCGCTCGACAGCCTTGTCCGGTGCGACGTCTTGCGACGCGACTTGTTTGCTATAGCCGCTGCTCGACACCCAGATTCTCCCTGAGACGTTTCACGATTCTTTCGACCATCCGGTCCACTTCCTTGTCTCTCAACGTGCGATCCAGCGCTTGAAGCCGGAGACGAAAGGCCAACGAACGATGTCCCTCAGCCACGCCGTCTCCCCGGTAAAGGTCGAAGACCGTGACCCGCTCCAGGAGCTCGCCGCCCGCATCGCGGATCTCGCGAGACACCGCCGACGTAGGGACATCATAGGGTACGAGCAGCGCCAGGTCACGATCCACACCCGGGAACGGCGACAGCGGCCGATACGTGGGCGCGGTCTTGGCCGCCGGTTCACGGGGAAGAGTCAACTCCATGGCCCAAACCGGACCTGCCCAGGCGGGCGCGTCGACTCGGTCGGGCCGAACCTGTCCGGCGGCCCCCGTCGGCGTGCCGCCGGCCGTCAGAGCAATCGACGAGGCAGGCACAAACAGCTTCCCAGCCACCTCCCCGTCCGAACCACTCTCCGAGTCCGGAGCAGCAGCCTGGACCGCGAATACTTCCACGGTCGTGTCGCCCCACCCCGATTCCGAGAGTACGGTCTCCACGAGGCCTTTGATGCTCCAGAAGTCGAACGCCTCGCCTGACCCGGACCAGTGCTCGGGTTCCCTGCGCCCGGTGAGTACCAAAGCGACGTGCAGCTCCTCCCGGGGTGGCTCTCCGGCCCCCGCAGAATGGAACACGGTACCGAGCTCGAACAGACGTACGTCCCTCACCCCTCGCGCGAAATTGTACTCGACATTCCGGAGTAGGCCGGGAAGTAACGAGGTTCGTAACCTGCTTTCTTCCATGGAGATAGGATTGTTTAGTTCCACCTCTCCTTCATGTTCTGAGGCGAACGCCGGATTGGTCGCTTCGAACAATCCTTCCCCCGCGAGTACGATGCGGAGACGGTCCTCGAGCTGGAAAAGAGGGTCGTCCGGGACAGTGGTCGGGCGGGCCGGGGCAAGATCGTCGGGAAAACGATCGTATCCGTGCGCCCGTGTGATCTCTTCGATCAGGTCGATCTCGCGTGTCACATCGTAGCTGCGGAATCCGGGAACGATGACGCTCAAGTCTCCGCCGCCGTGGCTCCCTCCGCCTCCCTCTTCACCGCCCTCTTCACCGCCCTTCCCACCCCCGTTCTGGACGGTAAATCCGAGCGGCGTCAGCAACGCCTCCAACTCGGTGTCTTCGAATGGGATTCCGAGCACGTGCTCGACCCTTTTCGGCCGCAGCGCCACAATCGACGGCTCCCAGGGCCGCGGCAGGACCTCCAGGATCGGACCATCGACTTCGCCCCCCGCGCTGGCGAGGATGACCTCCAGCACGCGCTTTACCGCCGGGAGGTGCCCTTCCGGATCCACACCCCGCTCGAACCGGAAGCTAGCCTCCGTGGAAATTCCGAGCGCGCGGCACGTCCGGCGGATCGACTTCGGCTCGAAGAGGGCGCACTCTACCAAAATGTCGGTCGTATCTTCCGTGACCGAGGAATGCATGCCGCCCATGATACCCGCGATATCGTGCGGCACCGCTGTGTCGCCGATCAGCAGCATCTCGGCATCGAACTTGTGCTCGAGTCCGTCGAGCGTCTGCATGGTCTCACCCTCGGCGGCCTTCCGCACGATCAGGCTGGACCCTTCCAGCTTGCCCAAATCGTAGGCGTGCATGGGGCTGCCCATCTCCAGCATGACGTAGTTCGTCGCGTCGACAATGTTGTTGATGGGCTGCTGGCCAACCGCCCGGAGCCGGGCCGCCATCCACTGGGGCGAGGGCTCCACCTTCACCCCGCGAATGATCACACCGAGGAAGCGATAACACAGCTCCGGCTCGTCGACGCGGATGGTCACACCCCCATGGGACACTTCGTGCTCGCCGCTCTTGACCTCGATGTCGAGCGAGCTCGCCCCCGGAATGTCTGCCAGAGTCACCCCGGCGATCCCGCCCGGAGCCACCTCCCTCGCGATCCCCACGTGGGAGAGCCAGTCTCCCCGATTCGGTGTCACCTCCACGTCCATCCGGACGTCGTCGAGGCCGAGCGCCTCCACCAGCGACTGGCCTGCCGAAACCTCTCCGGACAGGAGCATGATGCCTGATTGGTCCCGGCCCAAGCCGAGCTCCTTCTCCGAACAGAGCATCCCGTTGGAGTACTCGCCTCGAATCTCGACTCTCTCGAGCTCGAGTCCCCCGGGAAGCGTCACGCCCGCAGGCGCAAACGGGTAATACCCTCCCTCTTCGATGACCGGGGCACCACAGACCACCTGGACCACCTCCTCGCCGTCGTAGACTTCGCACAACGACAGACGATCCGCGTTGGGATGGGCACGCACCGTCTTCACCTGGCCGATGATCACATCCTCGAGCCCGGCGGACACGGGGGTGATCTCCTCGACGGGCGCCCCCAGAAGGGCGAGGCGTTCCGCCAACTCCTCGGGGCTGTCGCTCAGACCGGGCGCGACCGATTTGAGCCACGCGTAGGAGATGTTCACGTTGCGCTCCTCTCCGTGAACTGCGAGGGGAACTGAGACGTGAACTGCGAAAGGAAGCGGACGTCGTTCTGAAAGAACATGCGAAGATCGGGCACGCCGTACTTGAGCAGGGCAATACGCGCCGGGCCCATGCCGAACGCGAAACCCGTGTAGCGCTCCGCGTCGTAGCCGACATTCTCCAGCACGTTCGGATCCACCATGCCCGCACCCATGATCTCGATCCAGTCGGATTCCACCCGGGTTCCGTCCTTCATGGTGATCATCCGTTTTACGTCGACTTCGGCGCTCGGCTCCGTGAACGGAAAGAACGAAGGTCGAAAGCGTACTTTCGTTCCGGGGCCCCAGAACCGGCGGGCGAACTCGGCCAGAGTGGCTTTGAAGTCGACGAAGGAAATCCCCTCATCCACGACCAGCCCCTCGATCTGCGCGAACGCCGGCGTGTGGGTGGCATCGTAGCTGTCCCTCCGGTAGACCATACCCGGCGCCAGGATGCGGATGGGCGGCTCGTGTTTCTCCATCGTACGCACCTGAACGGGCGACGTGTGGCTGCGAAGGAGAACGGAGTCCTTCAGGTAGAGCGTGTCCTGCTCGTCCGCCGCGGGGTGGTCGAGTGGTGTATTGAGCGCCAAGAAATTGTACCACTCCGTGTCCGCCTCCGGCCCACGGGCGCGCACGAATCCCATCGACTGGAAGATGGTCCAGATCTCGTCGATGACCTGATTGACGGGGTGGATCCCCCCGCTCCATCGGTGCCGCGCAGGAAGCGTCAGATCTTCGGCTGGTGCCCCGGTGTCCTCACCGGACGTGGACATCTCGGCTTCACGAGCCTCGAGAGCCTCCCGGAGTGACTCCTTGACCCGATTGGCTTCGGCACCCACCGGCGGTCGCTCATCCGCGGCCAGAGCACCAAGGCCACGAAGGATCCCAGAAATTCGGCCCTCTTTACGCCCCAGATAGGAGACCCGCAACACCTCGAGGGCGTCGCCGTCGGGGACGGCCCGGATCGCATCGAGAGCCTCGGTCTCCAACTCCTGGAGTGTTTGGATCAGGGGGTTCTGATGGGTCATTTAGATGCAGTTACCTGGACCCCACACTGCGAAGGTCGCCGCATACCGGCCGGCACCCGATCTTCTGAGGACCTGGGTGGACGACGAGCGTTAGCCGACCCCGAGCCCCTGTTTGGCCCGGTCCGCTAACTCCGTGAAGGCCTCCGGACTACGCACGGCCAAGTCGGCCAAGGCCTTCCGATCGAGCTCGACACCGGCCTGCTTGAGGCCGTTCATGAATCTCGAGTACGACAACTCGTTCTCTCTGGCGGCGGCGTTGATCCGCGTGATCCAGAGCCGACGGAACGTGCGCTTCCTGTTCTTTCGGTCCCGATAGGCGTGTTGCCAACCCTTCTCGACGGCGTCCTTTGCCGTCCGGTAGAGATTCTTACGGCCGCCGAAGTATCCCTTGGCCGCCTTTAATATTTTTTTCTTCCGCTTGTTGCGAGCGGGCGATGACGTTGCTCTCGGCATCGAAGTTTCTCCTTTTCACTACGACCCTGGAAGGAGTCGCTTCATGCGCCCCATGTCCGCCGGGCTGACCAATGTTGACGAGCGCAGACGGCGCTTTCTTTTTGTGGATTTCTTGGTGAGGATGTGGCTCTTGTTCGCCCGCATCCTTTTGATTTTCCCCTTGCCGGTGCGACGCAAACGTTTGGCCGCGCCCCGGTTGGTTTTCATCTTCGGCATATCGTCGTGCTCCTGAGGCCCGGAGGGCCCTTAACTGCATCTACTTGATCGGCGCGAGAACCATCGACATCACCCGGCCTTCAAAGCTCGGGCGGGATTCGACCATCCCCACTTCCTTGAGGTCCTCCGTGACACGAAGGAGTACCTCCCGTCCCAACTCGGGGTGGGTCACCTGCCTTCCCCGAAACATCATGGTCAACTTGACTTTGTTGCCCTCTTCCAGGAACCGGCGAGCGTGACGGGTCTTGAAATCGTAGTCGTGCTTCTCGATCCCGGGGCGAAACTTCACCTCTTTGACCTGAACGTGGTGTTGTTTCTTTTTCGCCTCCCGAGCCGCCCGTTGCGCCTCGTACTTGAACTTCCCGTAGTCCATGAGTTTGACCACGGGAGGCCGAGCCTCCGGCGCCACTTCCACGAGATCCAGCCCTCGGTCATCAGCGAGGTCGCGAGCCTCCTCGATCGAGACGATACCGACCTGCCCACCCTCATCGTCAATCAGACGGACGGGGCTGATCCGTATCTGCTCGTTTATTCGAGTCCTGTCCTGGCTAATGTCCCTCTCCTTTTTTGCGTCGATCCAAGCGCTACCCCCTATGTCTGACATCTCTCCACAAAAAAACCCGGATCTTTCCGGGTCACGAGATCACGGAGCCTCAGGCCATTCTGCAGGCTTCCACGTC
>JADFNK010000062.1 GCA_022563405.1 Gemmatimonadota bacterium
TCCCCGTCCGAATCAAAGCCCAAAGCCAAGGTTACGTCGGAAGCTGCGCCGGTGACCAAAGCGGCGCCCAAGGCCAAGGCCAAGATCGAGACCGAAGCCAGGCCCGAGACCGAAACCGAGCCCAAGCCCGAAGCCAAGGCCGAGCCCAAGCCCGAAGCCAAGGCCGAGCCCAAGGCCGAGCCCAAGACCAAGAGCGGCACCAAGGCACACGAGCTGGATCTTTCGACCGTCAAGCTGCCCAAGGTGGGTGACATGGCGGAGTTCGTCGCTCAGTTCGACAACGAGTCCGATATCAAGGCGCTGAAGGCGCGTGATTCACGTAAGACAGCCCAGCCCCACTACGATGCCCGCTTGGCGGAGCTTTCGGGTTCGGCCAAGGGCAAGAAGGGCTAGGAGGCCTGTTGATGAAGTGGGGGCGACGATGAGCGACGTCTATGATGTGATCTATGCGCCGGTTGTAACGGAAAAATCGGCACAGGCGATCGAAGAGGACAACGTCTACACGTTTATCGTGAACCGGCGTGCCAACAAGATCGAGATATTGAGGGCCGTCGAGGGCATCTGGGACGTAAAGGTGAGCGACGTTCGCACGATGAGGTATAGCGGCAAGATGAAGCGGGCGTTGATGGGGCGGCTGTCCCGGAGCAACAAGATCGGGCGGCGTCCGGCGTTCAAGAAGGCCATCGTCCAGTTGGCCGAGGGTGATCATATCGAGTTCTACGAGGTCGGATAAGACTGATGGCTATCAAGAAATTCAAACCGGTGACACCCGGGACGCGTTTCCGCTCCATCGTCGACAACTCGGACATTCTCACGAAGAAGGCTCCCGAGAGGTCGCTTTTGGAGGGGCTCTCGAAGTCCGGTGGCCGCAACCATCACGGTCGCATAACGTCCCGCAGGCGCGGGGGTGGACACAAGCGACGCTACCGCCGCATCGACTTCCGCCGAGACAAAGCAGGTATTCCGGGGAAGATTGCGGCGATCGAGTACGATCCGAATCGCAGCTCGAACATCGCTCTCGTCCATTATGCGGACGGCGAGAAGCGCTATATTCTGCACCCTCGGGGACTGGAAGTGGGCACCTCCATCATGTCGGGCCCGGATGCCGACATTCGGGTCGGCAACGCGCTTCCGCTGAAAAAAATCCCTCTCGGTACGGTGGTGCACAACATCGAGCTCAAGCCGGGTAAGGGAGGTCAGATGGCACGCTCGGCCGGTGCGGGTGTGCAGGTGGTCGCCAAGGAAGGGAAGTATGTCGCTCTCCGCTTGCCTTCGACCGAGGTGCGGCAGGTGCTCGAGACCTGTCTGGCCACGATCGGACAGGTCGGCAATATCGAGCACAACCTCCAGGTTCTCGGTAAGGCGGGAGCCAGCCGCTGGCGGGGCCGGCGGCCGAAGGTCCGGGGAGTGGCGATGAACCCGGTGGATCATCCGCTTGGTGGCGGTGAAGGGCGGGCTTCAGGTGGCCGGCCTCCGGTAACACCGTGGGGTAAACGTGAGGGCAAGAAGACGAGGAATAGAAGGAAACAGTCCAACAAGTACATCATCCGCGGGCGCAAGCGGGGCAAGGCGACGCAATGATGTCACTAGCTGAGCTCCTTCCACAGAGTTCCAGAGGTAGATTTTATGCCGCGTAGTGTTAAGAAGGGTCCGTACATCGACGCCAAATTGCTTGCCAAGATCGACATGATGAATGCCCGCAATGAAAGAAAAGTCATCAAGACCTGGGCGAGGTCGTGTACGATTTCGCCGGACTTCGTCGGGCATACGCTCGCGGTGCACAACGGCAACAAGTTCATTCCCGTGTACATCACGGAAAACATGGTGGGCCACAAGCTCGGAGAGTTCTCCCCCACGCGCCTGTTCAGGGGCCACGGTGGAAGACTGTCCGACAAGCGGTCCAAGATAAGTTAGCGAGGGGGAGTGGAGATGCAGGCCAAAGCGATCGCCCGGCAGGTGCGGATGAGTCCGAGGAAGGTGCGTTTGGTGGTGGACCAGATCCGCGGCAAGTCGGTCAACGATGCGTATGCGATTCTTCAGTTTTCAAAAAAAGCCGCTGCGGATCCAGTCGGGAAAACGCTTCGATCGGCGGTGGCGAATGCCCAGAATAGGGCACAGGACTCGGGCGATGTCCTCGATGTCGACGATTTGCGGATAGCGACCGCCTTCGTCGACGAGGGGCCGACGGACAAACGATGGAGAGCGGCGGCCATGGGCCGGGCGGCTCCTATTCGGAAGCGGACGAGCCATATCACCCTTGTCGTGGATACCAAAGACGTGGATACCAAAGACGTGGATACCGAAGACGTGGATACCAAGGAATAGCATGGGACAGAAAACTCACCCGTTGGGATTTCGACTCGGGATCGTCAAGGATTGGAGGTCTCGCTGGTATGCCGATAAGGATTTTCCTCGCATGCTCCAGGAGGACGAAAAGATCCGTAACTACCTCGAGCAGCGCCTGGCACACGCGGCCTTGTCGAAGGTGGAGATCGAGCAGAAGCCATCGAAGATCGTCGTGACCCTTTTCACCGCCCGCCCCGGTGTTGTCATCGGGAAGCGTGGCGCCGAGGTCGACAAGCTGAGGGACGAATTGGCGTTGGTCACCAACGCCGACATCTCGGTGAACGTAGAGGAAATTCGACGCCCCGAGGTCGATGCCCGTCTGGTGGCGGAGAACGTGGCCCACCAGTTACGGCAGCGCATCTCCTTTCGGCGAGCGATGAAACGAGCGGTCCAGTCCGCAATTCGGGGTGGGGCAGAAGGTATCAAGATTCAATGCGCCGGGCGGTTGGGAGGTGCGGAGATCGCGCGGACCGAGGGATACAACGAGGGACGGGTGCCTTTGCATACCCTCCGGGCGGACATCGACTACGCACAAATTCACGCTATGACGACGTACGGGATCGTGGGCGTGAAGTGCTGGATCTTCAAGGGTGAAGTGGTCGAGGAACGACGCGGCCACACTTATTCCACCGGTGCGTGACGGAGAGGAATAGAGAATGCTATCGCCCAAGAGAGTAAAACATCGCAAGACCCATAAGGGCCGGATGCGTGGGAAGTCCTATCGAGGTAATAAGGTCTCCTTCGGCGAATACGGGCTCCAGACCATCGAGTGTGGTTGGATAACGAACCGGCAAATCGAAGCCGCTCGTGTGGCGATGACCCGCCACATCAAGCGGGGTGGAAAGGTCTGGATCCGGATTTTCCCGGACAAGCCGATTACGTCCAAACCTGCCGAAACCCGTATGGGGAAGGGAAAGGGTAACCCCGAGGGGTGGGTAGCCGTGGTCAAACCCGGCCGGATGATGTTCGAACTCGAGGGTGTGCCCGAGGAGATGGCACGGCGGGCCATGGAGTTGGCGGCAGCCAAACTGCCCGTGGCCACGCAGTTCATCATCCGCGAGCACCAACTCGGTTAGAAGGCTGTTGAAGAGCACAGCGCGTAGAGTGAGGAAATGATGAAGGCGTCAGATATTCGCGATTGGGACAATGTCGAGATCCAGGCACGGCTCGGAGAGCTGAAGGAGGAAAAATTTCGCCTTCGCTTTCGGATGGGGACCATGCAGCTCGAGAACCCCAAGATGGTTCAGCATATTCGGCGTGACGTTGCGCGCCTGAACACGATTCTTCGGGAGCGAGAGCTTTCCGGGCCTACGGCGGTGACGCCTGAGTCGGCTGAAACAGCTGAGTCGGCTGAGTCGGCTGAGTCGAGTGAGACGGGTGAAACAGCTGAGACGGCTGAGACGGCTGAGACGGCTGAGACGGCTGAGACGGCTGAGACGGCTGAGACGGGTGAAACAGCTGAGACGGCAGAGGCGGGTGAAACAGCTGAGACGGCAGAGGCGGGTGAAACAGCTGAGACGGCAGAGGCGGCTGAGCCGCCTGAAACAAAAGAATAGAGCGGAATAACCATGACAGAAGAAACATCCGAGAACGTCGAGCAGGCTGATGCGCCGGAGGTGCCCGCGGAGGTGCCCGCTGAGGCGGCCGTTGCGGTGCCGGAGGCACCGGAGCCGCCCGCTGAGGGCAAAGCGCGATTGCGGCGCAAAATACGGACTGGAGTGGTGGTGTCCGACCAGAATGACAAGACGGTGACGGTCCTCGTGGAGCGCCAGTTTGCCCATCGGCTGTACACGAAGCAGGTGAGGAAGACCAAGAAATATCGGGCGCATGACGAGACCAACCAGTACCAGACGGGTGATGTGGTTCGGATCGTCGAAACACGCCCGCTGTCGAAGACGAAGCGGTGGCGGGTCATAGAGCTGCTCGAGCGCTCTGAGCAATAGGAATAGAACGAGATGATTCAGCAGGAATCGATGCTCAAGATTGCCGATAACTCGGGAGCCAAGAGCGCATTGTGTATCCGCGTTCTGGGCGGTTCGGCGCGCCGATACGCGAGTATCGGCGATGTGGTCGTCGTGACCGTCAAGGATGCCATTCCCAACTCGCCCGTGAAGAAGGGTGAGGTCGTAAAGGCCGTGATCGTGCGGACCGCCAAGGAGGTACGGCGCCGCGACGGGACGTATATCCGCTTCGACGACAACGCGGCGGTGTTGCTCACGGCCCAGGGAGAGCCTCAGGGTACGCGAATCTTCGGCCCGGTCGGCCGTGAGCTCCGTGAGAAGAAGTATATGAAGATCGTTTCGTTGGCTCCGGAGGTTCTCTAATGGCCAGGAAGAGGCCGTCGAGTATCGTCAAAGGGGATCGCGTGCGGGTCATCCGTGGAAACTTCCGTGACATGGAGGGGCCGGTTCTCAACGTGATCCCCGCCAAGGAGCGCGTTGTGGTCGAGGGCGTGAACATGCGCAAACGTCACGAGCGACCTAGCGAAGCGAACCCGGAGGGCGGGATCATCACGTTCGAAGCGCCGATCCATGTGTCCAACGTCATGCTGGTGGATCCGGCGGGGGGCCAGGCGAGTCGGATCAGGGTCCGGAAAGAAGCTGATGGTACCAAGGAGCGGATCGCCGTGAAGACCGGCAATCCGCTGCCGAAACCGCACGCGGGGGCGTAGAGCGATGGAGCCCAGACTTCTGAGACATTATAAAGAATACGCACGGCCCCACCTGGCCGAGCAGTTCCAGTGGACCAACCCGAACCAGATTCCCAAAGTCGAGAAGGTGGTCCTGAACGTGGGCGTGGGCGAAGCGACCAAGAACGCCAAGCTCCTGGCCAGCGTGGTCGAGGAACTGGGTGTGATCACGGGACAGAAGGCCCTGGTGACGCGGGCGCGGAGGTCCGTTTCGAATTTCCACCTGCGTGAAGGAATGCCCATCGGAGCTACGGTGACGCTCCGCAAAAAGCGGATGTACGAGTTTCTGGATCGCCTTGTGAGCGTGGCCATCCCCCGTGTTCGAGATTTTCGTGGACTGCGCACGCGCTCCTTCGACGGTCGTGGAAACTTCACGATGGGGGTTCGGGAGCAGATCATTTTTCCAGAGATCGACTTCGACAAGGTCGGTCAGATTCACGGCATGGACATCACCGTGGTGACCAGTACGAACAAAGACGATGAAGCGCTGGCTCTTCTCAGGGCGATGGGCTTCCCGTTCCGTGGGGAGATTCCCGTCATCATCGAGCACAACGCCAACTAACTCGGATAGGGGAAGTCGATGGCCAGGAAGGCTTTGATCGAGAGGAACAATCGCAAGCCCAAGTTTCCGGGCCGTCATCGCAATCGCTGTAACCGGTGTGGACGCCCGCGTGGGTTCATGCGAAAATTTGGACTCTGTCGAATCTGTTTCCGCCAGAAGGCGCTCCAGGGTGAAATCCCGGGTGTCCGGAAAGCAAGCTGGTAAAGGATCGAATCAAACAATGATGACTGACCCCATCGCGGATATGCTCACTCGAATCCGGAACGCCGGATCCGCAGGGCACAAGTGGGTAGACATGCCGGTCTCGAAGCTGAAGACCAAGGTCGCCGACCTACTGAAGGACAACCACTTCATCTATGACTTCAAGGTCTTGGACGACGGCCGATTCGGGGTGCTTCGGGTGTATCTGAAGTATCACGAGGAGGGTCCTGTCATCCGGCACCTTGAGCGGGTTTCCCGTCCGGGCCGGAGACGTTATGTGGCCGTCGACGAGATCCCGAGGGTTCGTAATGGACTGGGGATGGCCATCCTCTCCACGTCGCAGGGCCTGATGTCCGGCCGGGGGGCTCGCAAGCAGGGCCTCGGCGGTGAACTCATGGCCCTCGTCTGGTGAGATAGCTGATGTCGCGGATTGGTAAGCAGCCGATTGAAGTCCCCCAGGGGGTCGATGTGACCCTGAACGGGCAAAGTGTGCACGTAAAGGGTCCGAAGGGCGAGCTCACGTTCGATGCCCACCCGGATATGACGGTGGCGTTGGACGATGGAGTGATTACGGTGACGAGGCCTTCGGATGATCCCGAGCACCGGGCCCTACACGGTCTGACGCGAGTGTTGATCGCCAACATGGTGGAAGGGGTCGTGACGGGGTTCAGCAAGACACTCGAGATTCAGGGCGTGGGGTATCGTGCCTTACAAAAGGGCTCGGGTATCGAGTTGCACCTCGGCTTCTCGCATACGATCGAGTATCCGACCCCGGATGGTGTCAGCTTGGACCTGCCGGACCAGACCACGATTGTCGTCACGGGGATGGACAAGCAGAAGGTGGGTCAGGCGGCTGCGGATATCCGCTCGTTCCGTCCGCCCGAGCCGTATAAGGGCAAGGGGATTCGGTACCGGGGCGAAAAGGTACGGCGTAAGGCCGGCAAGACGGCCGGCGCTTAAAGCGGGAGCTAGACGATGGGTCATAACAAATCCAGTAGGACACGCGCAGATCACCGGAAAATTCGGCATGCGCGCGTTCGCAAGAAGATCTGGGGAACAGCGGGACGACCGAGGCTCGTGGTCTTCCGATCATTAAGAAATTTCGAGGGTCAGGTCGTCGACGACGATGCTGGGCGGACGCTGGTGGGTCTGTCCACGCTCTGTGCCGATCTCTCCGACTTCAAGGCCGAGGGTCAAAACGTGGGGGTCGAGCGGGCTAGAGCCGCCGGCAAGCTCCTCGCTGATCGGGCCAAAGCGCTTGGGGTGGGTTCGGTCGTGTTCGATCGAGGAGGGTACCAGTATCATGGCCGGGTGAAAGCCTTCGCAGAGGGCGCCCGGGAGGGAGGATTGAAGTTCTGATGGCAAGGGACCAGAAACGCAAACAGGGTCGTGCTCGGGAATCCGAATTTTCCGAGAACGTGATCCATATCAACCGGGTGGCCAAGGTGGTGAAGGGTGGGCGCAGGTTCTCTTTTACGGCGCTGGTGTCGGTCGGAGATCAAAAGGGTCGCGTCGGGATCGGGCTTGCCAAGGCCAATGAGGTCGCGGAGGCCATCCGTAAGGCCTTCGAGCGGGCCAAGAGGGAGTTCGTCGAGATTCCTGTGCAAAACGGTACCATTCCGCACGAGATCGTCGGCCGATGGGGTGCCGGCCGTGTGATGCTTCGCCCGGCCGCGCCCGGAACGGGTGTGATCGCGGGTGGGCCGGTCCGGTCGGTGCTCGAGGCCGTAGGGATCAAGGACATTCTCACCAAGAGCCTGGGCAGCAACAATCCGATCAATGTGGTCCGCGCCACGATGAACGGTCTCACGAGCCTGGTCACCGCCGAGCAGGTTGCCCGGGAACGTGGGGTGTCCGTGGAGGTTATTCTGGGGATGGACAACAATGGCTAAGAAGCTCGCCATCACGCAGGTCCGCAGTGGTGTTGGGCGGAAATTCAGGCATCGCCGTACGTTGGCGGCCCTCGGGTTCAAGAAACACCAGCAGACGGTGGTCCACGACGACAGCCCGGCGATTCGCGGTATGTTGCGGCGGGTCCATTACCTCGTTCAAGTTCATGAGGTGAAGTAATGGCTGAGTTACACGATCTGCGTCCGGCCGCCGGTTCCCACCAGACTTCCAAGCGTAAGGGTCGAGGTCCTGGCTCCGGGAAAGGCAAGACCGCGGGACGCGGCGAGAATGGCCAAAAATCCCGAAGCGGTGGCTCGATTCGTCCGGGGTTCGAAGGCGGGCAGATGCCTCTGCAGCGCCGCATTCCGAAGCGCGGTTTTGCACCCTACAAACGTAAGGTCTTCCAGATCGTAAACGTGGGGGATCTGGCGCGCGTGGAGGGCACCACCGTCAACGCTCAAACGTTGAGGGACGCGGGCTTGATCCGCTCCGACCGGGGCCTGATCAAGGTGCTCGCCATGGGAGATTTGAGCCAGGCGTACACGGTGGAGGCGCATAAGTTCAGTGGGGGCGCGGTGGCCAAAATCGAGGCGGCGGGCGGGAACATCACCACGGTGGGTCCGGTGGTGAGGCCGGATTCGGTCGCGGCGGCCGAAGAAGCGGAGAACGATGGCTAACCCGATCCCGAACCTGTTCCGGGTTCCGGAGCTCAAAGAGAAAATTCTCTTTACGCTGGGCATTCTGCTCCTCTATCGGTTCGGTTCGCACATCACGGTGCCTGGTGTCAACGTGGTGATCCTGCGCGAGCAGTTCGGAGCGCTCTCGGGCGGAATCCTGGGCATCTACGACATGTTCGTGGGTGGGGGCCTGAGCCGGGCTACCATCTTGGCCCTCGGCATCATGCCGTATATCTCGGCCAGCATCATGTTTCAACTGCTGGCTGCCGTCTTCCCCACGGTGGAAAAACTGCAGAAGGAGGGTGAAGACGGTCGGGCGAAGCTGACTCAGTGGACCCGCTACACGACCGTGGTCCTGAGTGTGATTCAGGGCTTCAGCTACGCCGCTTTCCTCACCAGCACTGGGGCGGTTCGGGATCCGGGCTTCCTCTTCAGCTTCACCACGACCATCATACTCACGGTAGGTGCGGTCTTCGTGATGTGGCTCGGTGAGCAGATCACCGAGCGGGGGATCGGCAACGGAATGTCGCTTCTGATCTTCTTCGGCATCATCGAAGGTTTTCCGGCCGCAGTGGCGCGCACGTTCGAGTCGTTCACCGCAGGACAGATTACGGTCTTCGCGCTGGTCATGCTGGTGGCCGTTCTGGTGGGTATTACCGCGGCCGTCGTGGCGATGACGATGGGGGCCCGAAAGATTCCCGTGCAGATTCCGCGGAAGGTGGTAGGACGTGGGCGCATCCGCGAAGGGCAAAAGAGCTTCGTTCCGCTTCGCGTCAACTCCGCCGGTGTCATGCCGATCATTTTCGCACAGTCCTTCATCGTGGTACCGGGGACGTTCGCGCAACTCACCGCGGGAAGATACCCGTTCCTCGATGTGGTCGCGCAAATCTTTCAACCCGGGCAGTGGGTTTATTACGTCACGTACGGTTTACTGATCGTTTTCTTCACCTACTTCTATACGGCCATCATTTTCAACCCGGTCGATCTGGCCGAGAACCTCAAGAAGCAAGGTGCTTTCATCCCGGGTGTGAAGCCCGGAGCCCGTACGGCCGAATACATCGATCGGGTCCTGACCCGCGTCACGCTTCCGGGGTCGATCTATCTGGCGCTTGTTGCTTTGGTGCCTTTCTGGATCTTCAGCATCTTCAACATCCAGACGTTCTTCTTCGGGGGTACGGGCCTGCTGATTGTGGTGGGCGTGGGGCTCGATACGGTCCAACAAGCGCAGCAACACCTCCTGCTGCGCCACTATGACGGGTTCATGAAGAAGGGCCGCGTGAAAATGCGTGGCCGGGGCCGCTACGTATAGTCGCTTCTCGAAACCGGTTCTAGGAGAAAACTCTGCCATGTACCTGATCCTATTGGGCCCTCCCGGCGTCGGTAAGGGCACGCAGGGAGTACTGCTTGCGGACGCGATGGGATGGGAGAGAGTGGTCACGGGCGATCTTCTGCGTACCGCGAAGGATGAGGGCACCCCCTTGGGGAACCAGGCTCAGCAGTACATGACCGCTGGTGATCTCGTACCCGATCATCTCATCATCAAAATGGTAGAGGAAAAGCTGAACACCTTGTCCCCCGGGACCAGCGTGATCTTCGACGGCTTTCCGAGAACCGAGGGGCAGGCCTCTGCGTTCAACATGATGCTGCGGGCTCTCGGGCGCACAATCGACGCGGTTGTCGTTCTCGACGCGGATGATGAAGTGCTCACCGCGAGGATCTCCGGTCGCCGTTCGTGCCGCTCCTGTGGGTCTGTCTACAATACCGTCCTCGCTCCGCCCAAGCAGGAAGGTGTGTGTGACAACGACGGGACTCCACTTTTCCACCGTGCCGATGATCAAGCCGACACGGTTCAGAATCGCCTGAACATATACCGCAGAGAGACTGAGCCCCTCATTTCCTACTACGAGGGGACAAAGGCCGCCGTGCACCGCGTCCCGAGCCATGCGGGGCCGGACGAGGTCCAGGCCGAGGTTCGCGCGGCTCTGGGGTTGGATGAATAGAGAGTTTTCTAGATGATCCACCTCAAGACTCCCGAAGAGATCGATGTGATTGCTCGGGGCGGCGCGATCATCGCCGATTTTCTTGTTGAAATCCGTCCGCGGATTCGACCGGGGGTTTCCACGCTGGAACTCGACGGTTTCGCGGACGACTTTATCCGTGCCCACGCCGGTGCCGTGCCCGCGTTCAAGGGCCTGTACGGTTTTCCCGGAAGTGTCTGTACGTCAACAAATGAGGAGGTCGTTCACGGGATCCCCAAGGCTGACCGGATCCTGGAAGAGGGGGACCTCATCTCGATCGACGTTGGGGTAAAGTTGGATGGCTGGTGCTCCGACTCTGCCTGGACGTTTCCGGTCGGTGAGATCGACGAAGAAGCAAAGCACCTGTTGGAAGTGACTGAGGACGCGCTCGACCGAGCCGTGGCGGCCACGGTTCTCGGGGGTTACGTCGGTGACATCGGTGCGGCCGTGGTTACGAGGGTCGAGGGGACGGGTCTGAGCATCATCCGGGATCTGGTGGGGCATGGCGTGGGTCGCGAGGTGCATGAAGAACCTCAGGTGCCGAACTTCGGACGGGCTGGCATGGGACCGGCCCTTCGGGAGGGAATGGTGGTGGCGATCGAGCCGATGTTGTCCTGGGGAACGTTCGAGATTCAGACGCTCGACGATCACTGGACGGTGGTTACGCAGGACGGGACTCGGGCGGCTCACTTCGAGCACACGGTGGCCGTGACCGCGGCCGGACCACGGGTCCTCACGGTAGCCCCGGCGGAGGCTCCGGCGTGAGAATGTTGGACCGCTCGGGCCATGCCTTGAGAGTGATCAGTCGTTCCACTATTATTCCATGCTCTGCCACAAACGTTTGTCAGGGTGCTGAAAATGAAGGTACGTAGTAGCGTCAAACCGATCTGTGAACACTGCAAGATCGTCCGGCGGCGAGGAGTCGTGCGGGTGATCTGTAGTCGTAATCCCAGGCATAAACAACGCCAGGGATAACCTGGCATGAGACGCCCCTGATGTGCTTCGGAGGCGTAGACTTAACCTGTTGGCGTAGATACAGTTGAAATAGTTTGCCCGCGTGGTTGCGGGCTTACCTAGGGAGCTGAGAAGAAGGCCGGATGGCACGAATCGCGGGTGTGGATCTTCCGAAGGGCAAACGGATTGAGATCGCTTTGACGTACCTATACGGTATCGGTCCGTCGCGTTCACGATGGATCCTCGAGAGCACCGGAGTGGATCCGGATCGCCGTGCCGTCGATCTCACCGATGACGACGTGAACAAGCTGCGTCAGGAGATCGAGGGTAACTACAAGGTCGAAGGGGCCCTGCGCACCGAAGTGTCCATGAACATCAAGCGTCTCATGGACATCGGTTGTTACCGGGGCCTCCGACATCGGCGCGGTCTTCCTGTGCGGGGGCAGCGCACGCACACGAATGCTAGAACCCACAAGGGTCAACGACGTGCAATCGCCGGGAAGAAGACGGCCCCGAAGAAGTAGGCGGAGCCTGGTGGGCGAGGTCTAGTAGGAGAGGCCTTGGTAGGAGAGGCCTGGCAGGCAGGCATTGATAACTGATGAGGATGGTACCGAGTGGCCGATAAGACGCCGCGTAGGCGGAGCAAGAAAGTCGTCGAAGCGGAAGGTGTCGCGCACATCAAGGCGACGTTCAACAATACGCTGATCACGATCACCGATAAGGCTGGAAATACGATTGTTTGGGGCAGCTCTGGAAAGGCCGGTTTTAAGGGCTCCAAGAAATCGACGCCCTTTGCCGCGACGGTGGCGGCGGAGCAATGTGGTCGTGAGGCCGTTGCCCTGGGTGTGAGACGGGTCGATGTGCGCGTTCAGGGACCTGGTTCCGGGCGCGAGTCGGCTATTTCGGCCCTGGCCGCCGCAGGAATCCAGATCAAATCGATCCAGGACGTGACGCCGCTTCCTCACAATGGATGCCGCCCGCCCAAGAAGCGCAGGGTCTAACAGAGAACAGCCGGGTCTAACAGAGAACAGTATGGGACGACATACCGGAGCAGTTTGCCGACTCTGCCGCCGCGAGGGGCAGAAGCTCTTTTTGAAGGGACAGAAGTGCTACACGGAGAAGTGCGGCATCGAACGTCGCGCTTACCCACCGGGTCAGCACGGTCCCGCGCATGCGCGCAGGCGCAAGCAATCCGACTACGCCGTCCAGCTTCGCGAGAAGCAGAAGGTGAAGAGGATCTACGGGCTCCATGAAAAGCAGTTCCGCACTCTGTTCGAGCGGGCGAACGCGCGGGATGGAATCACGGGCGAGAACATGCTTATCTCTCTGGAGGTCCGGCTGGACAACGTGATTTTCCGGATGGGGTTCGCACCGAGCCGCAGCTCCGCCCGGCAGCTCGTTCGGCACCGTCACGTCGAGGTCAACGGTCGTATCGTGGACGTACCGTCATTTCAGGTGGGCCCTGGGGACGAGGTGGCCATCAAATCCAAGTCCAAGGACCTGGCCACGGTGCAGGGGAGCCTCGAGGCTCGAACTCGCCCATCCTTGGTGGAGTGGCTTGCCCTGGATGAGAAGAACCGTGTTGGCCGCATGACTCGCCAGCCTACGCGCCAGGACATCCCTCTGGCCGTCCAAGAACAGCTCATCGTGGAGCTCTACTCGAAGTAATGGAGACTTCAGTGCAGATCGATTTGACCGGTTTGGTACTGCCCGAGCGTATTGAGATCTCAGAGGTCTCGGAAGATGGGAGCCGTGCGGAGTTCGTGATCGAGCCTCTCGAGCGTGGCTTTGGCCATACGCTCGGAAACTCGATGAGGCGGGTCCTACTCTCGTCCCTCCGCGGGGCCGCTGTGTGGGCGTTTCGCGTCGACGGTGTTGTACATGAGCACCAGACGATCGACGACGTGATGGAGGACGTCCATCAGATCATTCAGAACCTCAAGTCTCTCGTCGTCCAGTTGGACGATGATGTGGCCGAGGCGACGCTGGTCATCCGGGTGGATAAAGCGGGCCCGGTCACTGCCGGAGATATCGTGCCGGTGAGTGGCGTCACGATACTCGAGCCCGACCATCACCTGATGACGGTTGATGGCAAGCGCAAACTCAATGTTGAATTATACGTCCAGAAAGGACGGGGTTTCGTACAAGCCGATCAGCATGAGTTGCCGCGAGGGGCTCCCGTGGACCTGGTGCGGATCGACGCGATCTACAATCCCGTCCGGCGTGCCAATTTCTCGGTTGAGGAAACGCGGGTGGGGCAGCGTACCGACTTCGATCGGCTCACGCTCGTGGTCGAGACGGACGGGTCCGTGGATGCTGAGTCCGCGGTTCATTACGCCGCCGCGTTGGTTCGTAAACACTTCGAGTTCATGTTGTACTTCGGAGAGGGTGGGGTACCGCAGGAGACCGTTCCGGGCGCGGTTGAAGTTCCGGAGCAGCTGCGCGACCTGTTCCACCGCTCCATCGAGGATCTCGCCGAGCTGAGCGTTCGATCCCGGAACTCGCTCCAAAAGGAAAACATCCAGACGTTAGGCGACCTCGTTCAGCGTACGGAAGAAGAGATGCTGGGGATCGAGAATTTCGGAAAGAAATCGCTCACGGAGATCACCGCTTTCCTCGACGAGCACGAGCTGAATTTCGGGATGCGCCTCAAGTCTGGCGACGACGGCCAACTGTTTCTGGTCGATGAAGATGCGGTAGAATCCGCAGAGATGAGCGAGGAGTAGCGTTCGAGTATGAGGCACCGCAAGAAGGGCCGGGCGCTTTCCCGGACGGCGAGCCACAAGAAGGCCACGATGCGGAATATGGCCACGTCTCTTTTCCTGCACGAACGCATCAAGACTACCACGGCCAAAGCGAAGGAATTACGTCCGTTCGCGGAGCGGTTGATCACGCTCGGGAAACGAGGGGATCTCCACGCACGCCGGATCGCGGGCCGGTTGATCGCGGACCGCCAAGTTCTCGGCAAACTTTTCGACGATATCGGGCCCCGTTTCGCGGAACGGCCCGGAGGTTACACCCGCATTCTCAAGCTGGGAAATCGGCGGGGTGACGCCGCGGAGATGGCGCTGATCGAGTTGGTCGATTAGACTGGCGGGATCCTGAGGAACAAGCACAGATCAAGACTGGGAGTAGGGCTAGACATGGTAGCGTTCGGATCCCGTAGAGGTGAGGCTGGTTCTCTGACCATGTACTTGATGGTCGGGGCGTTTCTGATGGCCGGAGGCTTCTTCTTCTGGTTGTCCATAAAGGCCACCCCGGTGGAAGTTGTGGTCATCGAGGGGGAGGACCCCGTCGAGCAAAGCTCCGCGATGGTCGTGCCGACCGACACCTTTAGTATGGATCCCATGGCATACGCGGGTATGGTCGTCGAACTGCGTCGATTGGGCGTGCAGGGCCTCTTAGGAAACGAGGCCTTTTTCGTTTTGACTCCCGGCGGCCAGTACCTCGTCAAGATGTTGCCCGAGTTGGTCGTGATCGGCGGGGACCTCGAGGACGGTGCGACGGTTTCGGTGACCGGAACGGTCCATGCCATGACGGATAGTGTGGCCGATGCATGGGTCGCCAGCGGTGGTATCGGACAGAACGATCGGATTGTTGCCCTGTTCGCGGTGTCCTTCATCGAGGCCCGGGCGGTGAGTGTTACTGCCCCCCCCCAGCCCGATCCCGATCCCTGACGGACTCCGCGGGAGAAAAAACAAGATGGCCCGAGTATGTCATGTGTGTGGTAAGAGACCGCACACTGGAAATAACGTCAGTCACGCCCACAACAAGACGAAGCGTCGCTGGTTGCCGAATCTTCAGACGGTCAAGATCATTACGTCCGAAGGAGTGAGGCGCCGCGTGCGTGTATGCACGACTTGTATCAAGGGTGGGAAAATCGTAAAGGCCCCGCCGATGAGGGTAGCCGAGGCGTAAGGTTCACACACGGGGCCCGACCCCGTGTGTATGCGGGGCGACCTCGCGTGTATATTGGGCCGATGAACGCCGCCCAATCCGCAGAAGTGGCGATCGGGTCTCAGCCCCTGATCGGTCGAACCCTCGTGGTTACCAGGGCGGCGGCCCAGGCCGACGGACTGGTCGACGCCCTGGAGTCTCTTGGGGCCAAGGTGGTTCGTCTTCCGGCCATCAGAATCGAGCCCCCCGTCGACCAACGGGCACTTCGGCACGCCGTGCAGAGCACCGTGGAATACGAGTGGGTGATTTTTACCTCGGCCAACGGTGTCGACTTCTTCAGAACAGCGGCGGAAGACGTGGGGGTCGATGTGAAGGACGCGCTCGCGTCGACACGCCTGTGCTGCGTCGGGCCCGCCACCGCGAGCAGAATCGAGGCGCTGGGGCTCACCGCTGAAGTCGTACCCGAGACCCATACGGCCGAAGCGGTAGTTGATGCGCTCTCGGCACATCAGTCGCTTCGTGGAAAGCGCGTCTTGATCCCGACGGTTGCCGAGGCCAGGGCCGTCCTGCGAGACGGTTTACGGAAACTGGGTGCCGAGGTGGACACCGTGATCGCGTATCGAACCCTCTCCGTCGAAGACCCCGACCCAGATGCCCTGGAACAGATCCGACGGGGGGTGGATCTGGTGACGTTTACCTCTCCGTCGGCGGTGCGCAGCTTCCATCGTCTGGTGGGCGGCGCGGAAGTCGTCGCAAACGCCGCCGTGATCGGGCCGGTGACGGCTGATGTCGCCCGTGAGTTGGGGTATCGGGTTGCGGTAGAGGCCGATCCGTTCACAATTCCGGGGTTGGTGGAAGCGATCTCGCGTCACTTCAAGGGAGCAAGAGATGGGTGAGGTGGTCGCATCCGACGTCAAGGGGGGGGGCTCCACGGTTACGGATTCGTCTCTGAAGACGATTTTTGACCCCGTTGTTCTCCGGTTCGCCGTTCTCACCTATTTGGTGGTTTTACCGGTGGGACACCTCGTCGCCATACCCGTCAGCGGCACGATGGCGGCGGGTAGTGACTTTTTCCTCGCGTTGGTCTTGCTCGCAGGTGTCGTCGAGATTGGCCGTGTGAGCCGCCCCTACTTCACCGGGAAGGTCGAGAAAGTACCGTTGCTTTCGGGACACGGCGCTTTCCATATGGCGGCCTTCCTCATGATTACTTTCAGCGCGTGGGTGGCATTCGGTGCGCTTTGGGGTCTCGATCCGAATTATGCTATCGCAAAAGGTCTCGCTTTCGCGGCGCTGAGCATGGGCGCTCTGGCTATCGTGTGGTGCGGCGTCGGATGGGAGAAGGCCGCCGACGCGTGGCTCTTGGGGACCGCGGTATGCCTGATCGTGACGTGGTTCGGCGTGCTCGTGGGCCCCGAGGTGCTTCAGGAGCGCGTGTCCTATGGCGGGGGTTCGATCCGGGGCCTTCCGATGCCGCGCATATCGGGACCGTTCCCTCACCCGAACATGTTCGGAGATTATCTGGTGGTGTCCGGTGCCATACTCTGGGTGAGATGGGGGGCACTGAGAGACGCCTGGAGGTGGGGTGCCGTCCCGGCCGCATGGTTGTTGGCTGGGACTTTGTTCATGACCGTGTCTTCCGCGTGGCTCGGTGCCGGGGTATTGCTGACCGCCATTGGGCTCCTCACGGTGCGCCAGCGGGGGGGGCGTGTGCGCTTCCAGAAGAAGCGGCCGGCCCCGTTCCTTCTGGTGGTCGCGGGTGTCGTCCTCTTCACGATGACCCTGGCGGCGCTCGTTGTTCCGATGGGTGCCGACGTGGCCGGGCTCTCGCTCACGGCAAGTGGCATCCGGCCGGCTATCTGGAGCTCGGCTCTGGAAGTATTCAGGGAGGCGCCGATCGGGGGAGTGGGCGCCAGCCCATTCTTCGCACTGGCGGCCGACCCGCTCAATGCGACGAGCCCCGTACAGCTCTGGGACGCGCACAATATCTACTTGAGCATTCTCGGTCAGTTCGGGTTGGTCGGGGCTGCCCTGTTCGGTGGGGCGGTCGCTGTGCTCGCCTCGACGCTGGTTCGGGCGGGGGCCACGCGTAAACACGCGGTGCTGCTCGTGGCTCTGTTTGCGGCCGGAATCCACGGGGTCGCGGTCGCCAATGAAGAATTCCGACACCTCTGGGCGTTGGCGGGTCTCATCGGTTTGGCCAGCGTCCCACAGTGGGCCCAAGGGCAATGGTGGAAGGAAGAGGATTTGAGAGAAAAAAAGGGCGTGACCCCTCTGGTTCCATATGAGGTTGCCGAGGAGTGAATCGCTCGGCCAATAGCGCAACGGTGGTGTTGCTGGCGGTCGTCGCCGCGGCATTACTCGGACTGGCGGTCATTCTGAGTCCTGGTATTGCGCTCCCTTTCTCATTCGAGTTGATCCTCCTCTTTGCGCTCACGTTGTGGGGACTCTCCCGAGAGCCCGACCTCGATCTTCGTGGCTGGCTGACTCGATTGGCGCTGGCGACCCTCGCGCTCCGCTTGTTGATGGCCTTTGTCATTCAGTTCAACCTCGAACCCTACTTCTTTGCCCCGGATGCCCAGGGCTACGAAATAATCGGGAAGCAGATCAGCGACTACTGGGCCGGCGTCGGATTTGCGCCGCAGGCGATCCGCGAGGGTTGGCGCCCCGGATACTACCACCTCAATGCCGTCTTCTACACGGCGTTCGGCGACTCCCGGCTCGCGCTGGTCGTGCTCAACATGTTTGCGGGCGTGTGGACGGCACTCATGACGTTTTACTTGACCAAGGAAATCCTGCCGGTCGCCTCCGCCAAGGTGGCTGCATTACTCGCCGGCGTTTTTCCGTCTCTGGTGCTCTGGTCGGTTCTCAACATTCGGGATGCGCTGGCCACTCTCTTCACCGTGTTGATCGTGTTATACGGAATGCGCCTGTCCAAGAGATTCCGGCTTTCTGACGCCTGCGTTTTCGCCGCGGCCCTACTCGGTCTGGGGCTGCTCAGGGACTACATGGCCTTCCTCGTCGTATTGGGGCTCGGGATCGGAATCATGACGGCGCTCAGCACGGAACGCGTGATTCCGACGGTGTTGTTCGGCACTGCGGTCGCGCTGGCGTTGACGTATTTTGCGGATCAAGTCGGCCTGTTTTCGACCCTGCGCCCTGAGGGGTTGCTCGAGACCGCACAGGTTCTGCGGGGTGGACTACAACAGGGGGCCACTTCGGCGTTCGGGGTCGGAGCGGATACGAGAACCGTCGGGGCCGCCCTGCAATACATACCCATCGGCGCCTCCTACCTG
>JADFNK010000063.1 GCA_022563405.1 Gemmatimonadota bacterium
AGGCGGGAACACAGGGAATGTCGCTCCAAGCAGCCACCGTGGACGGGGTAACACCCCGTTTGCGGGCGTCCGCCGCATAGACCGGATTGTTCTCGAACTGGTAGGCGAAAACCCTTTGTGCCCACGCCCCGAACACATCATCCGGCCATGGCTCGCCGGAGCTCTCCTTGAAGGCCGTGCCCAAGGCTCGTGCCAGGCTGGCGAAGGCGTCTGACACGATCCCCGGCCTAGGGGGCCGTTGTCCGGCCCCGACCCCGAATGGCCCGTCCAGCACGTGCGCCAGTCTGCTCACCGTCTCTCAGTGTCACCTGGCCATTCACTACCACAAGGGGGATACCGACCGGATACTGATGTGGATCCTCGAAGGTGGCCCGATCGGCTATCGTGGAGGGGTCGAACGCTACCAGATCGGCGAAGGCACCCGGCTCGATCACCCCTCGGTCGGTCAGGCCGACCTTCCGCGCCGGCAGAGCCGTCACCTTATGCACGGCAAGCTCCAAGGACAGTGTTCCAGAGCGCACGTACTGGCCGATCAAGCGAGGAAACGTCCCGTAGCCGCGGGGGTGCGGGGAGCCGCCGGAGAGGGCCCCATACGGCGCATACGACCCACCGTCGGAACACACCATCCCGAGCGGATGAGCCAGGAACTCGGCGGTGTTCTCCTCCGACATCCCGAATCCGATCATGCCCACGTTGTTCTGCTCCTCAACGATCAAGCGCACAGCCAAGGCGAAGGGCTCCTCACCCCTCTCCACGGCCAACTCTCCCAATCGGCGGCCTCGGGCGTAGGCATTGCGGTCGGTCCGGGTCGAGCTGATCTGCACGGCATCCCACGAGCCCAACCCCGCTACCTTTGCACGCGTAAAACGCTCGATCGCGGGAAGTTCGGCGGGATCCTCCAGGCGGCGGACAAACGCACCGCTCCCCCCCGCTCGCGCCCACGCGGGGAAGAGATTGGACAGGCCCGTAGCGTAGGCGGTGTAGGGATACCGATCGAAGTGTACATCCAGGCCAGCGGCCCGGGCCTCCTCGATGGACCGGAGCACCGCCTTCGCCTTCCACCAATTTCGCTCGCCCTGGGCCTTGAGGTGTGAGACCTGCACCGGTACGCCCGCCATCCAGCCCACATGGAGCGTCTCCTCGACCGCCGCGAAGAGGCGATCGTCCTCGTTGCGCATATGAGACGCGTAGGGGTAGCCCGTTCCCCTCAGCTCCCCAGCGAGCTCCACCAGTTCATTCACATCGGCGAAGGACCCCGGGGTGTACTCGAGACCCGATGAAAATCCCACCGCTCCCTGATCGAGGGCCTCTCGAATGAGCGCGCGCATGCGCCGAAGCTCATCCTCCGTGGCGGGGCGATCCTCGGCGCCGACCACCAGTCCCCGGATGGTTCCGTGGCCGATCATCGTGGCGAGGTTCACGGTGGCGGGAGCGCGGTCCAGCCGATCCAGAAACCCCCCGAGATCTCGAAAGTCGATGTCGACTCCGTACATGTCACGGTATCGATCACGTGTGGCCCGGAAACCGGCGTCGGACATCGGGCCGACCGAGTTTCCGTCCTGGCCCACGATCTCCAGCGTGACCCCCTGACGGATGCGGCTCTCCGCGTTCGGGTTGACCAGCAGAGAGAGGTCGGCATGGGAGTGGATGTCGATGAATCCCGGCGCGAGGGCCATGCCCGCCAAGTCGATCTCCTCGACCCCGGTTGCCGCGATCGTTCCCACCTCGGTGATACGATCCCCCGTAATCGCAACGTCCAGCTCCAGCCCGGGCGCACCCGTACCGTCGAACACCGTAGCGCGGCGCAGCACGAGGTCCGGGGCGGCCGCGGGGCCAGTCGCGGTACGCGTCGGGGCCGCGGTACCCGTCCCGGAGGCGACCCCCGGGGCGCCTTTCCGACCGGCGCGGTTTCGGGTGAGGCCGACTCCCAGAGCCCCGGCCGCGCCGACCGCACCGATCAGGCTACCGGTCCGTATGAAGGTACGACGTTTCAAGACGAGTCTCCCTCACCGGGCGGTCCGCCACGGCCGGCGGGTGGATCTTGGCATTCCGTCTCCGATCACGGGAACGGACATTCCCCGTTCAAGATGCCCGCCTCACGCCCTTGGGGACAGAGGTTAGTGTCGGTAGGTTGGACGATCTCAAACGTACATTACGTGGATCAGCGATGAGCGACTTCATAGACTTAGCCGTGGTCGGAGCGGGACCCTGCGGGATCGCCGTGGGGGCCGCCGCCGCCACCGCCGGACTCCGGGCCACCCTCTTCGACAGGGGATGTATCACCAATTCCCTGGTGGACTACCCCTATTACATGACGTTCTTCAGCACTGCGGAAAAGCTGGAAGTCGGCGGCGTGCCGTTTACGATCGCCGACAGCAAGCCGACCCGGAGGGAAGCTCTCGGCTACTACCGGCGTGTGGTCCAAGAGTACGACATGGACGTTCGGCAATACGAGGAGGTCACGTCGGTGGAGGGCCAACGAGGGGACTTCCTCCTGCAAACCAGAACGCGGTGGGGAGTGGAGGGCACTCTTCGGGCCAAAGCGGTGGTGGTCGCGACCGGGGGATTCCACGAGCCGAACTACCTGGACGTGCCGGGAGAGGACCTCCCCAAGGTGAAACACTACTATCAGGAGCCGTATCCCTTTTACGACCAGGACGTACTCGTCGTAGGAGCCGGAAACTCCTCGGTAGAGTCGGCCCTCGAAACATACCGAGCCGGGGCGAGGGTCAGCATGGTCCATATTTCCGATGAGATCGACCGGGGTGTGAAGCCGTGGGTGGTCCCCGACATCCAAAACCGCTTGAAGAACGGAGAGATCCAGGTCTTTTGGCGACATCGGATCCAAGAGATCCATCCCTCGAGCGTCGTACTCTGGAACATGGACTCGGAAGAGACGCTGGAAATTCCGAACGATTGGGTGCTCGCCATGACGGGCTGGCGGCCGGATCGCCGATTCATCTCAGGACTCGGCATCGACATCGACGACGAGACCGGCATTCCCTTCCACGACCCGGATACGATGGAGACCAACGTACCTGGCATCTACATCGCTGGAGTTTTGGCGGCGGGCTATAACGCGAACAAGATCTTCATCGAAAACGGCAAATTTCACGGGCCCAAAATCGTCGAGGCGATGTCGGCCTCCTAGGGAGGGTGATCGCGGACAGGGGGGCGGGTCTACAGCCCACCCCAGCGCATCACCAGCCCACCCCGGAACATCCACTGCCTGACGTCCGGGCTCGAGCCAGTGGTCTCTGTCAAGAACTCGTACCGGCCCTCAGCGAAGAGCCCGGCGCGGCGGAGGCCGATCTCGAGGCCCCCACCGGCAAAGAGACCGTCGTCATCCGTTGTCAGGCCGACACTGGGACCTTCGAGATCACGCCAGGTACGCCCGAACGAGAGATAGGGCTTGAGCCCCCGGAAGGGGAGGACCGTGAAGTTCACGCCCAAAGACCACCCCTTGAGGTCACATCCGCTGCAGCCGGGGTAAAACAGCGTTCCGGAACCGAAGACTTCCAGAGGAACGCCGGGCAGGCTCACGCCAGCAGCGGCCCCGAGCCCATTGGTCCCTCCGAAACTGTCTCGCGCACGCGCGCCAAACACCGCCCCCACTAACTGGCCATGCACAGGGACGGGGCCCATAAGGGCACCGATGGTCAATACAACGAACAGGGTCCTTGCCACGATCATGATCTCCCGACTCGAACGGTCATTCGCCATACATTACTTTACGTGCGTCTCACCGATCCTAACCACAGATTGCCGAGAGGATCCCGAATGGGTCTTTTTGCTTTCATCATCACGTTGGTCGCCATCTCGAGCGTCGCCAGGATCGTCGAACGCCGGCGGCACTCGGCTCCGCTCCCCGGTGAATCCGTCCGGGTGGACACCGAGGAACTTCGCCGTCTCAGCGACACGATCAGCGATTTGAGCGGCCGCGTGGAACGACTGGAAGAGGAACGCGACTTCTACAGGGATCTGCTCGAGCCCCCATCGAGCTCCCGCAAGCTTCCTCCCCCCAACTCGGGTCCTTGAGTTCTTGCATTCTCAGGGGCGGCGTGTCCACCTTAGAAGATGACGATGACGACGCTGTCGGAGAATTAACCGGTGAAGAATCTACATCGGCTTCTCCGCCGTCAGGTTAGCCGCACCCTCGACGACCCCCAGTCGTTGCCTGAAAATGAGCGGGTGCTGCTCGGTCTGGTCAGTGAGGCGTACGAACAGTTCGAACAAGACCGAGCCTCGTTGGAGCATTCCCTGGAGCAGGTGTCGAATGAGCTGCTGGAGGCGAATTCGGACATACGTGCGGCCTTCGAGCGGGTCATCACGAGCAGCATCGACGGTATCTTCGCTTGTGACACCTCGTTCGACATCACCGTGTGGAACCCCGGAATGGAGTTGATCACCGGGGTTACCAGGGAAGACGCAGTCGGTCACCGACTGCTGCAGGTCTTTCCGCGGCTCGAGGATACGGGTGACTTCAGCGCCCTCCAGGAAGCACTGGGTACAGAGATGACGATCGCCAAAGAGAGCACCTATGCTCTCGGGGACGGAGATCAGCCGGTATTCTTCGAGATTCACTTCTCACCGCTCAGAAATGAAACCGGGGATCGAGTGGGGGGGGTTGCGTTTTTCCGAAACATCACGGAACGCAAGCTCGCGGAGCAGGCCCTCAAGGACCTCTCGATAAGAGATCCGCTCACCAACCTGTACAACCGAAGATATTTCAACAAACGCATCGAAGAGGAAATTTCCAGAGCGGGTCGCCAAAAAAGTCGCTTCGCGCTCCTTCTTTGTGATCTGGACAACTTCAAGAACGTCAACGATACGCGCAGCCACCAAGTGGGTGACGAGATCCTGACAGCTGCGGGGAAGGCCATTCAGGACGCGACCCGGGACATGGACTTCGTCTTCCGGTGGGGAGGAGACGAGTTCGTGGTGATTCTCCTCGTGGACGATCGGCAGGGTATCATCGATGCGGGTGAGCGGATACGAGAGCGAGTCGTGGCGCTGGGGGAGGAGTGGCAGTTCGCGCTCGATCTGAGCATCGGAGTCGCCTCGTTCCCCGAACACGGGGAGGACTCCAAGCAACTCATTCGCCTCGCGGACCGAGCCCTGTACATCGCGAAGAAGAGGGGCGACAAGATCCATATCGGGGAAGAGGAGTTCGAGCTGGACGATGGCGTAGTCCACGTGGTCTTTCAGCCCATCGTGGACACCCGGTCGGGGCAGGTGATCGGATATGAAGCACTGAGCCGGGCCGCCAAGGAGGAGTTGAGCATCCAAGAGCTCTTCCGAAAGTATAGCTCGATCGGCAAACTCCTCGAACTCAAGGAGCTCTGCTTCGAAAAGCAGATCGAGGCGGCCGAAGCCCATGGGCTGGATCGTGTGTTCATAAACGTCGATTTCAGGCTTCTGGAGCACCTGGGGCGCCGAAGCAAGCCGGCCGATGTCGAGGTCATCCTGGAGATCTCGGAAAAGGAGCCGCTAAATGATATCGAGCGTCATCTCGCCGTAACCTACGAATGGAAAGCAGAAGGGTTCAAATTCGCGTTCGATGACTTCGGTGTGGGCTTCATCTCTCTTCCGTTCCTCGCGGACTTGGAGCCGGATTACATCAAGCTGGACCGGCTCACGATCCTACAGGCCGCGGCGTCCAACGAGTTTCGGGATTTTCTGAACCACGTGGTGCAGGGCTTGAGGCACTACGCGCCCCAAGGCATCGTCGCCGAAGGGATCGAGTCGGAGGAGGAGCTCGCCGTCGCGCGGGAGATTGGGATCCACCTTGTCCAGGGTTATCTCTTCGGCAAGCCTGGCCCCCTCACCCGCAGTAGCCGCCGCTCAGTCGACCGAATTGCGAAAAGAGTTGGCGCACCGCCGATCCGCCGCGGCGAGCTGCACGACGGCCTGTCTGAAGACCCTGGAACGCCTCCTCACTGAGGAGCAGCGACGCGCTGTGCTCCCGCTGTGCTCCTACCAACACCCTTCGCGGAAAAAGAAGGGCTACAACCCGCTCGGGGCGGCCAAAGCGTTGACCCTTCGAATGAGTTCATCCGTGATATCCAGCGTCGGACCCACGTAGACCAAGCCGCTCTGGATCTGATTAAAAATGAGGGTGTAACCCTCCTCCTCACCCATCACTTCGATGGTCTGGCCGATCATACTCATGATTCCCGTCGTCAGCTCCTGCTGCCGCACCCCCAGTTCCTGCTCGACATCTTCCTGCAGGCGTTGCAGCCGGAGCATACCGTTCTCCACCTCTCGGTTGAGCCGCACAGCGTCCGAGCTGCCGGGAGTCACTGCAATCGCCTGTTGCTGGAGCACGTTGATCTGATCCTGCTGAACTTGCAGCTCGCGGACTCGCTGATCACGAAGCTGATTAAAGAGCGCGAGGGCCTGCTGACCGGGCTGCGACTCCGCCATGATACGGTCGGCGTCGAAGACGCCGATCTTCCCGCCGACGACCTCCTGCGCTGCGAGCGGGACCCCCGCGAGGATCGAGGCCAGGGCGGCCACCAAAACCGCAAACGAACCTCTCGCCAAAGCCACACGGCTCAACATCGACAACTCCTTCGCTACAGAATCACCTAGGGACACCACTTGGAGAGCCGCCCGCCTCCGGCCGACCCGGCATTAAGAACCCAACACAATAGCGAGGTCGACCGGTGTGATCCAGCCGCACCGGGGCTGAATGCTCGAAAACGGGCCTCGTGGGAATCTACTACACGCAGCCACCTGTGCGGTTGCCCCAGGGCCGGTAGTGTACCCCTACCCCAGCGTCTCTCAATTCTACGTGGAAACCAACCCGCTACGCGGAAAACCAACCCGGAACCAACTCGCGAACCCCGGCGGGCGGCCCTGCCGCCGACCCCACCGTCACCTGCTCTCCGTTCGACACGTCTCGGTGCACGTATCCGAGTCCGATCGGGCCACCACCCCCGGACCCGCGCGGGCGGGGGGATTCCACGACACTGGTGATTCCACCCACGACCCGATCCTCCCTGAACAACTCGGTCCCGGATTTCGGAACGGGGCCCTCCGCCAACAGCAGACCTCTCAAAGACCGGTTCACGTGCCCTCGGTCACGGATCCGAACGATGAGTTCCTGACCGGTATAACATCCTTTCGTGTGGTCCACGGCCCGATCCACGAGCCCGGTCTCCGGAAACAGCGTCGACTCATCCATGTCCGCGCCGTATGCCGGACGGCCCGCCTCCACCCTCAACGTGTCCCAAACGCCCGCACCGATCGGAGCCGCCCCCGCCTTGATCAAACTGTCCCAGACTTCCCCGAAACGACTTGCCGAAACGAAGAGGTCCCAGGCAGGCACGTCCACATCACAGGTCCTCGCGATACGTAACCCGCTCGTCCCCAAACCGTCGTCCTGGTCCTTCTGGACCTCGATGAACTCCCCCTCGGCCAAACCCTCGACCTCCGAGGCGTGAGACGCGGAGCCCAACAGGATCTCCGCTAATGTGTCCGCCGCCTCTGGTCCCAGAACCGTCAGGAGGCCCGAGTCGGCGGTGACATCTTCGATGGTGGCCAAACGGGGCGGCACATAACGCTTCAGGTGCGCCAGCAACGGCTCGATCGCGGGTGCGGGTACGTCCAGAAACAGGCTCTCCTCTTCCGGATCCGGACCCCACATCACCCGCACGTCCGCGATCATCCTACCCTTGGGCGTGAGGACCGCTGAGTACTCGATCCCGGCCCTCACCAAACCCTCTCGAAACACAACAGGAGCCCCTGGCATGCGCCCCGTCAGTACCCCCTGGAGAGCGGTAATCGGCGCACGTCCCCGGACGAGCAGCCGAGGTCGGTGGCTACGATCACGCATGGCGAGCCCTTGCCGGGCCGCCTCGTATTCCGCTGCAGGGTCCCCGTAATGTCTCGGTACTTCGACCCCGCGCACCCGGCCGTAGACAGCTCCCTCACCCATTCGCTTCCTCCTCTGGCGAGGCCAAGCCCCGCACCAACGACCTGATCCGGTCAGCGTCAGCCGCGCCGGGGGCGAGGTGAAGATACCGCAACAACTGTTCCTTCGCTTCCTCCTCCCGGCCGAGCCTCAGCAGCGACATGCCTCGATCGCGCCGCTCCCCTGGAGACGCCGGCTGAATCAACAGGAGCCGCTCGACTACGGACAACGCACGTTCATCGTCCTTCACGACGACGTATAGACCCTTGAGGTTGACCAACAAGCGGCGGATCATGTCGAGCTTGCTCGCTGCTCGGAGAAAGGCCGGCTGCATCCGAACCATACCCCCGTACTCCTGATCCAACAGCTCCTGCGCCTGGCTCTCGAAACGGATTCGTCCCCCGTCGAACGGGTCGATCAGAAGGCGTTCGGCCACGCCTCGATACCGGACCAGAAAGTGGCCGGGAAAGTTCACACCTTCGAGCGGAAGATCGAGCCGCCAGCCGACTTCGAGCAGAATGATGCTGAGTGTGATGGGGATTCCCAGCCGACGATCCAGGACATCGTTGACGAAGGAATTTCGGGGGTCCTGGTAGGACGCCCTGTTCCCGCGAAGGCCCTCCCCCCCCCGAACAACGTATGGATCACCTCCCCAAGGACGACCGGAGGGGCGGTCTCGTCATCGAGCCGGTCCTTCACCGATTCGGCCAAAGCATCGAGTCGAAGCAGGTACCGCTCCACGGGAAGCTGCGGATACTCCTCCTGAGCGACGTAAAGGGCCGCCCGCCCGAGCTCGAAATCGCGCTCGGACCTCCCTAACACCTCGCTCAGACGGGCCCGCGTCGCACTCACCGGGGGATCCATACCCGAAGCTACCGTGTTCCCCCGCGCGGCGCCCCGGTTACTTTTAGCCCGCATCCACATGGTAGCCGGGCCATGAGCCCGGAAGTCCCGCGACGGTTCATCGAGGCCCACTGAGCAAAATGACAGAGGAACCCAGAGACCAGAAGCCCAGGATTCGCCTGACCCAGCTCGCCCACGGAGCCGGGTGAGCCTCTAAGCTCGGCATTTCCGAGCTGGCGCAGGTCCTGCGTCATCTGGTTCCCATCGAGAGTGATCAAGCGCTGGTGGACGCCTCCAGCGGCGATGACGCCGCCGTGTACGCACTCGGGGACGGTAGGGCACTCGTGGTCACGGTGGATTTTTTCACGCCGCTGGTCGACGACCCGTACGACTTCGGCCGGATCGCGGCCACGAACGCATTTTCGGACATCTACGCGATGGGTGCCAAGCCACTCTTCGTCCTCAACCTGTTGTCGTTTCCGAGAGCGCTTCTGGGCGATGGGCTGGTCGAGGAGATCATTCGCGGAGGATCCGACGTCGCACGTGAAGTCGGTGTTCCCATCATGGGAGGACACTCCGTAGACGACCCCGAACCCAAGTACGGGATGGTGGCGGTCGGTGAGGTGGAGGTCGAGGATCTCGTGACCGTTACCTCAGCCGAGGCGGGTGACCTGCTGGTTCTCACCAAGGCCATCGGCACCGGAGTCGTGGCCACTGCGATCAAGGCCGAGGCGGCCTCCCCCACCGCCACCACAGCCGCCGTGACGAGCATGACGACCCTCAATCGTGAAGCGGCAGCCGCGATGAAGAGTGTTGGGGTCCGGGCAGCTACCGACGTGACGGGTTTCGGGCTCCTCGGTCACCTCAGCAACCTGCTCCTTCAGTCCGGCGTGGCCGCGAAGATCGTGGCCGAAGACATCCCGGTTCTGCCCGAGGTGTCCGAGCTCATCGCTGCGGGCCATATCCCCGGCGGAACTCGACGGAATCTCAAGGATCTGGAAGATCGCGTCGAGTTCGGAGACCAGGATGAAACCACTCGCCTGATTCTGGCTGACGCGCAGACGTCGGGGGGTCTGCTCATCTCGGTTCCGGAGGAACGCGCCGAGGAGCTCATGGCACTCCTCGAGACCGCCAGTCCCGTGGCGGCGATCATCGGACGTGTCACCGACGGAGCGCCGGGGACGATCAAGGTCGTCTGACGCTACGCCGACGCAGGGCTCTGCGCGGGACTGGCCTTCACGCGGGGCTTACTCTTCGCGGGCTTACTCTTCACGGGCTTCCTTTTCGCCTTCCCCGCCTTCCCCGCCTTCTCGCCTCTCAGCGCAATCTTGATCACCTGGTCCAAGTCCTCCACAAAGTGAATGGTCAGTGAGTTCCTCACCTCTTCCTGGAGATCGTCCAGATCGGCTTCGTTGTCCAACGGCATGATGATCTCGTCGATGCCGGCACGGATGGCCCCCAATATCTTCTCCTTCAGGCCCCCGATCGGAAGAACGCGGCCCGTGAGAGTCAACTCCCCCGTCATCGCCACGTCCCGGCGGATCTTGCGTCCCGAGAGTGCTGACACCAATGCCGTGGCCATGGTGATACCGGCGGACGGACCGTCCTTGGGGACCGCCCCGGCCGGGATGTGGATGTGCACGTCCCGTCCCTTGAGCGCGTCCTCCACGATGCCGAGGCGAGTGTAGTTGGCCTTTGCGAAGCTCAGTGCGGCCCGCCCGGACTCCTTCATGACGTCGCCCAACTGGCCGGTGAGAACCAGAGCGCCGTCCCCGTTCATCACGCTGGCTTCGACGAACATGATATCGCCACCCATCGGCGTGTAGAACATCCCAGTCGCCACCCCCACGACGTCCGTCGGAGCCATCCGCTCGGGATGTACCCTCGGGCGTCCGATCAACTCCCGGATGACCGCCCGATCGATCTCGAGGCTCTCGACCTCACCCGCGGCGATTTTCCGGGCGACCTTCCGGGCGAGCTTGCCCAACTGGCGCTCGATCTGACGAACTCCCGCCTCCCGCGTGTATTCCTGGATCAGGGCTAGAAGCGCATCGTCACCCAACGACATCTCACCGTCCCGCAGGCCGTTCTCCTTTTCCTGGCGCGGAAGCAGGTAACGTTTCGCGATCTCCAGCTTTTCGGCCTCGGTGTACCCTGAAAAATCGACCTTTTCCATGCGATCATACAGCGGGGGCGGAATCCGATCGGAGTAGTTCGCCGTCGCGATGAAGAGCACCTCGGAGAGATCGAAGGGCATACCCAGGTAGTGATCCGTGAAGCTCGAATTTTGAGTCGGATCGAGCACCTCGAGCAGAGCCGCACTGGGATCCCCCTGGAACGACACGCCCAGTTTGTCCACCTCGTCGAGAAGGAACACCGGATTCTTCGATTTGGCCTGCCGCATCCCTTGGATGATCCGGCCGGGCATGGCACCCACGTAAGTACGGCGGTGACCACGAATGTCGGCCTCGTCACGGGCGCCACCCAATGAGATCCGCACGTATTCTCTACCCAATGAACGGGCAATGGACTGCGCGATGCTCGTTTTTCCGACTCCCGGCGGGCCTACGAACAGGAGAATCGGACCCCGGCCACCGACGGGCGCTGCCTCCGACTTCGCTGATGAGTTTGCACCCCCGGGCTCCTTATCGGCCTCACTCGACTCCTCTGCGTCCGCCTCACTCGACTCCTCTGCGTCCGCCTCACTCGACTCCTCTGCGTTCGCCTCACTCGACTCCTCTGCGTTTTCCTCGCTCGACCCCCCTGCTCCGTTCGCCTCGCCAGCTTCGGCTGCATCACCGGACTTCTCGTCGGCAGTGCCGTCCTCCGAGACTTCGGACCGATCCAGCTGGAGTTTCCGAACCGCCAAGAACTCCAAGACGCGGTCCTTCACGTCCTCGAGACCGTAATGATCCTCGTCGAGAATCTCCGTCGACAAAGCGAGGTCGATCTTGTCTTCGGTCCGGATGTTCCACGGGAGTTCCGTCACCCACTCGAGGAACGTTCGGATGACCTGGTACTCGGCGGATTGCGGACTCGTGCGCTCCAAGCGCTTGAGTTCCCGCTCGACTTCCGCCTGCTGCTCCTCCTCGAGCTCCAACGCCTCGACCCGTTCCCGGAGCTCCTCGACGTCGTCCTTTTCGTCTTCGTCACCCAACTCACGTTGGATCTGCTTGAGCTGTTCGCGCAGCAGCATCTCCCGCTGTCGCTCACCCAGTTCCTCCTGCACCCTCGCTTGGATTTCCTCCTGGGCGTCGAGCCGTGCCAGCTCGCGCTCTACAGCGACGAGGGCCTCACGCATACGTTGCTCGTCGTCGAGCATCTCCAGGAGCGCCTGCTTGTCCTCCGTTTCGAGCTCCAGATAGAACGCCACGAGATCCGCGAACGCTCCGGGCTCATCCACACCTTGGATCAGCTGATTGAGAGCCTCGGCGGGAACCCCCCTTCGGGTGCCCAGCTCTGCGGCGCGTTCCCTCAACTCATGATTGAGCGCCTGAAAAGCCGGATCATCGGGATTCTGGCTCGGCTGGCGCTTCATCTCGAGGAGAACCGCGTGGAGCATCCCCTCCCCCTTAGCCTCGTAGGAGATCGCCTGCGCCCGTTCCTCACCCTGCACCAGGAGCTGCACGCCACCCCGGACCCTGTGGGTCTGGATGATCCGTACCACCGTCCCGACCTTATAAAGCACTTCGGGTGCCGGGTCGTCGACGTCCTCCATCTGGGTCACGGCGAAGAGGCGACGGTCTCCGTCGAGAGCTTCCTGCACGGCTTCCACCGTACCCGGCCGTCCAGCCGAAATCGGCACCGCGACCCCGGGATAAACCACGGTATTCCTCAGTGGTAAAACCGGAAGCGTATATCGTTCACTCATGAGTCCTCACTCGATCGATCCTGCCTAGATTCAGGATCAAGGCATCGCTGGTATCGTAAAGGCCACCCCCAACCCCGTTCCAAGGCGGAGCGATAAAATTGAGGGCGGCTCTGAAATTGATCCCACTTGCATAAATCCTGCCAGACCCATCCTATGAAATTATGCCTTAGTTGCAGTCCCCTGTCACAATGTCGGCCTTTTTTGGCATGATGTCAGTGCTTAGGTTTACAAGTCCCGCTGAGCACACGTTCCCTCATCCGGCCCAGCCATGCTCGAAGGTGTCACCTGGTTCAGGCAATCGTCAGTAAGAATTCGGCGAGGCGGTGTCGAGATCCATATCGACCCTTGGGGAATACCGGAGGAGAGCAAAGCGGATTACATCCTCCTGACGCACCCTCATTACGACAATTTTTCCGAAGACGACATCGCCAGGGTACGGGGCCGGGAAACCAAGTTGGTGGCACCGGCTTCGATGAGGAAGCAGCTCGATGACGTGGACCATCTGATGCGGCCGGGCGACATGGTCCACCTCGACGGCATCGAAATACTCGCCGTGCCAGCCTATAACGAGGACAAGAAGTTTCATCCGCCGGAGAACGAATGGCTTGGGTACGTGTTCACGCTGGAGGGCATCACTTACTACCACTCCGGCGACACCGACTTCCTCGAGGCGATGAACCAGATCAGGTGTGACGTCGCGTTCTTGCCGTGCGAAGGTCACTATACGATGGGGCCGGAGGATACCGTTCGCGCCGCCATCGCGTGCCACGCCCGTGTGGTCGTCCCGGTGCACTGGGGCGGCGGGAACGACAACACCCGCGCCAACGCCGAGCGCGTGAAGGAAATGTCGGACGGCGAGGTGGTCCTCCTCGAACAGGGTATGCCTAGCTAGGCCGGACCCGGCCCAGTCCTACATCCGCACTCCGGCCAGTCCGCACTCCAGGCCGGTGCTACATCCGCCGGTAGGCTGGTCCGCTTCCACCCTCCCGGGCAGTCCACCGCGGCCCCAGGACGTCGGTCGCCTTGCAGTCGATGCAATTCGGTGCGTTGACGCGCAGCTCTTTTCCGTCCCGCTCGTACACACCGGCAGGGCACATATGTGTGTACAGCTCGGCCGCCTCGGGGCTCAGCTTCTCACCTACGACCAAGTGACTCGGCCCGTCGTCGCGCGTCTGGTTCCCGGCCTTGTACACCGCGTCCACCTTGCTGAACGTGAGCTTGCCGTCGGGTTTGACCGCCGGCCCTCCGCCACCGAGCCTTCGCTCCTCGTCGGCGTCTTCGGGGACGGAGATCTTCCCCCCGGGGATCCCACCCCGGGACACGGTCATGAGGCCGGCCCGGATCACCCCTCCCAGGAAGCCGTGCTTGAACGCCAGACGCACGTTCCGGGTGCGCCGTAGGTCCTTCATGATGTAGCTCGCGTCAACGGACTCGGTATAGGAGCGCAGCCCCGCCTCCGACACGTCCCCCGCCTTGAGCGCACGGAAGATCGCCCTCGCGGCCAAGATCCCCGAGTGCATCGCGTAGTGGATTCCCTTCAGCGACGGCACGTCTACGTACCCGGCCGCATCACCCACCACACACACTCCTGAGCCGTGTCGGCGCTCCGGTACCGAGTAGTATCCCCCCTCGGGAATCGTCTTCGCCCCCCACTCCACCATCTCGCCACCCTCCAGGTAAGGCCGGAAGAGGGGGTGGAGCTTCATACGCTGCAGCACGTCGTGGACGTCGAAGCGGGCGTCCCGATAATCGAGTCCGACCACAAGACCGAGCGCAACCAGATTCTCGTCGAGCGGATACATGAAACTCCCGCCGAAAGCGTCCCCCGGAAGCGGCCACCCCATCGTATGTATCACCCGGTCCAAGGGCACTCGGGTCTCCCACAGCTCCTTGACCCCGAGGGCGAAGATCTGGGGATTGTCGGAGCCGATCCCCTGCCACTCCAGGAACGCTTGTGTGAGTGGCCCTCGGGTGCCCTCCGAGAGAACGGTCACCTGGGCGGTCAGATCCATGGCCGGCGTGTGGTCTGTGCCCGGCTGGCCCCCGCGGTCGAGGCCGGAGGGTGTCGTGCGCACGCCGATGACGCGGTCACCGTCCACCAGCAATCCATCAACTGGAAAACCGGGAAACACGTTGACGCCAAGACCTTCGGCCTTCTCTCCCAACCAGCGCACGATCTCACAAATCGAGCCCAAGTGGTTGCCGTGGTTCCGCATGGTGGGCGGCGTGGGAATCCGGAGCGACCTCTTCTCCGTAAGGAAGTAGACCGCCTCCTTTCCGACCGGGCCCCGGAGCGGAAAATCGCCGATGTCGAGTTCCGGAAAGAGCTCGTTGAACGCGATCGGATTGACCACGGCTCCAGAGAGAGCGTGCTCGCCGAGTTGGCCCGCCTTCTCCAGGACCCCGATCTCGACTTCGCCCAGCCCACCGTTGCCCTCGTTGTCTTTCGCCACGAGCCGGGCCAACGCGATGGCCCCCGCCAGACCGGCCGGCCCACCCCCCACGAACACCACGTCCATCGGCACCGCCTCGGGGTCTGGCGCGTCCCGCAGAATCAACCGCTCGGAAGGAAGCGGCGACTGAAATTGTGCCGGTCGAATATGTCCCGCTGGTTGGACCTTCTCGGACATCGTCGCTCCGTAATCGTGATCCGCAGCCCTCGACCTCGGCCGTTACGATTGGCTAGTATTGTGTCCCAGAAGGTCGCGGATTGGCGCAGCGATTCCAACTTCGACACCGAGTAATTAGGGGATAGAAGGGGCCCAGGAGGCCGCCGTGGCTGCGTTTTTCGGGCTTCGGCGGCCTTCGTGTACCTAACGGACGCGAGGATTGGTAGTTGGAGATTTGGTAGCTGGTGGCGTCCGTTTCGGATCTACCGGAGCAGGCGGTTTCTTGTCCTCTCGCCGAGGTCCCCGCTCTAGCGACTCCAGGTCCCACGAAAGTATCCCCATAAAAATATTCTCCCCCGGTGTGATTAGGTCCGGGGAAAAACGATCGCGGTTCTCCGGGAGCGGGGATGGCTGGACGGGCGGTAGGTCTGCAGCTTATAGGTCGCTACCAAGCGTCTGACGCCACCGATGAGGGCACCAAGTTAGTCCAGTGGTGCCTAGCGAAGTGGGAGGAGAACCCGATCGGCCTATGGGCCATAAGTGGATGGATGAAGGACGCCGTAACCATCATCGCCCTTATGGGGGAACCCGAACAGAAGAGCGAGCCCGCCATAACGCACCTGGTCCAGGCCATCATAGCGACGTGCGCCGAGCCTTGACCCATGAGGGCCGCGTGGGATCCCCGGATCCCCATCCCCTGCCAACGGAACGAGGCCTTAGGAGCGGGGTCAGGGTGCTTGCCACCACGCACCGCGCACCTTAATCTTGGAGCAACCCCAATAGGCTCCTAATGTTGTTTCCTTCGGGTGCGAGGGCCACAAGATGCTTCCTGCCAAGAGACCCGCCTGGTTGCCTCTCACTTTAGCATTCGTGGCCTTCAGCCTCGTTTTCGCGGAGGGCGCCGCCGCGAAGTGCTCTCCCCAGATGGCCATGCCCGGGCTCGAACGAGGTGAGCCGGTTACGCTTAAGGACGGCTTGATCGTGGGGACCGGAATCCTAGGGGACCTATTCGCGGAAATCGACGATCCTTCCAATGTCCACTCAGGCGGGATCATTTGCTGGAATCCGGCTACGGGTGAGTTCCAACCCGGGGGTGGGATCAGCGTAATAGCTATTTGGACAAACGGTTTCGTGGAGTCCACGAGAGCCCCGATAGAGGCTCTTCTCCAGGCTCAGGAAGCGTATTTCTCCCAACACTCCCGCTATGCGCAAAGCCTCGACGATCTGGTGGCGTTCGGCGTGCCTCAAGATGCGATGCTGGAGTTCTCCGGCACTTCTACCGGATGGTCCGCCACGACGCCACGAGATGACGTCGCCTACCGCTGCTTCGTCTACTCGGGGAACGCCACGCCGGAACTTGCCGAAATGAAGGAGCACGAGGTCGTCTGCCAGACTGAAAATGCGAAGGCCAGTCGTGCGCTGCGAGAGATGTACGAAGGGTCTGGCGAGGTCGCGATCGCTGTCCGAGCAGCGAGGCCGTGCTTTGAACAGCAGAGGATCTCAGCACCGCCGGACCGGGTCCAGGAGCCGGGGTCGTCGATCACCATCCGAGGGTTTTCCCCCATCTTTGAGATCGCTAACCAGCCGATCTACGTCATTGACGGCGTGCGCTACGACTTCGAGGACTGCCCCTTGGCCGACCTGGGCCCGGACGACATCGAGGACATGGAGGTCCTGATGTCGGCTGCGGCGATCCGGCTGTTTGGGGAGGAAGCTTTTAACGGCGCGATTGTGCTCACGCTCACGGACGAGGCGCGTCGCCGACGTTGAGCGGGGCCCCGAGTCGCGGTCCTGGGTGCGCAGGCGGTGATACTGGATCCTCTCGCACGGCCCGGAGTACTCAGATAATCCGCAACTCGCATCCGAGGACACGACCATGAGGCTCTCTCGTACGCACTTTGTCCCAGTGCTGGCCATCGTCGCCGGTGGAGTAATCGGCGCTTCGCTTTCATTCAGTTTGCTAGAGTTGCGCTCCGACGATGCGGCTGTACCCGAGTCGGTCGTCAACGCCTATGAGAGCGTTGAGAGAGCCGAGGTCCTCCTGCCGCAGGAGCAAACCCTGCGGTTCTTCACGTTCCTCCGGGGGGGAGTGCCGCGGGGGCAAACCCAGTGGATCAGCGTGGAGGTCGATGGTATGGTCGTCACGGGGGAAAGGATCGAGGTCGATGGGATGGTCATCACACCGGTCGTCGGAGCGAATCCGTAGATACCATGAGGCTCTCTCGCACGGACTTCGTCCCAGTGCTGGCCATAGTAGCTGGTGGGATGATTGGCGCTTCGCTCTCGTTCGGTTTCCTAGGGTCGCGCTCCGATGTGACTGTCGCCGAGTCGGTCGTCAACGCCTATGAGAGCGTTGAGATAGCCGAGGTCCTCCGGATCGAACCCCTGGCCCGTGAGACCGCTGAGCAGCAGTTGGCGGGGTTCACCACTCTGGAGGTGCCCGAGGGGTATCTCAATCTCTTGAGCATCAAAGTTACAGCACGGCCGCGACTCCTGGAGGTGGCCGAGACATATGTCCGTCTCTCGGACTTCCGCGATGAAGAGCAGCAGCGACTCCCGGAGGTGGCCGAGACATATATCCGTTTCTCGGACCTCCGCGATGAAGAGCAGCAGCGACTCCCGGAGGTGGCCGAGACATATATCCGTTGGTCGGACGTCCTCCAATTTCGCAATCAACTTTTCCTGGAGGCGATGGAACGACAGGTAGAGGTCGAGAGGCGCCGGGTCGAGTTCGCGATCGCCAACGACGTTACCGTCTTACCCAATCCGTAGATCGGTCATACCCGCCCGATTCGGTCCCCAACGTAGAGAGTAACATAGAGACCCCTCCCGAGAATATCCGAGAGGGGTCTCCTGTAAACACAACGCTAACAACCAGTTACATCAGTCGGGGCGCCCGGATTCACCTCCGGTTGCCTGCGGCAATCCTCGGTGGGCTCGGCGGTGGGCTCTCTGACCGCATGCGCGGAAGACACATCTGACGCCTCGGCTCGAACCGGGGACCTCCTGCTCCCAAAGCTTCTCCTGGGAACCCCCATTTTCGCTGAAATGGCGTAAATCTGGGGAAAACTTCGCTATTCTAGCGTACTTCGTTTCTGGTTTTCGCTGTTTTAACGCATGCGAACGTTGAGGGAAACGTTGAGAGCCTTGCCCTGCCGGTCATGAATCCCCA
>JADFNK010000064.1 GCA_022563405.1 Gemmatimonadota bacterium
CGGCCGTGATGTAGACTCGCGACAGGCGTAACCCGTCGTCGGCCGTGCGTCCGTCGGGCTGGTTGGCAAACCCCGCCCGGTACAGAGCCCGAAACAACCAGTCCCCGGAGCGATCCCCGGTGAACATACGTCCGGTCCGATTGGCACCGTGCGCACCCGGAGCGAGACCTACGATCAAGAGCTCCGCGTCTGGGTCTCCGAATGATGGGACGGGACGTCCCCAATAGCGGTCTGCGGCGTAGGCGGCCCGTTTTTCACGAGCCACATCAGAACGCCACTCCACCAGGCGTGGGCACTTGGTGCACCCCACGACCCGGTCGTTTATCACCCGAAGGCGCGCTCCATTCTCCGGCGTAGGACCGTGGGCCCCACCCCGATCAGACCGATTTTTTCCCGCTCTCATCTCTGAGACCGCTTCGTCGAGCGACGATCGCACCGATGAGAGGGCCGACCAACGCCCCGACTGTGAGCCCGATAACGGTCATCACCGCGATCGGATTGAGATGACTCATCGAGGGTCCGCCGCTGGCTATGGACCGGTACATACTCAAGGCCAGGAACAAACCTCCGCCGACCGCCGCACCGATCGCGGTCCACCGTACAATGGGCTTCATGCCGGCACGCCCCCGGCGGGTTCGAGACTCGGGTCGGTTCCGGCGGGTCTGACGCTCCCCGGTTGGTCGGGAACTTCGGTGTCCGCACCCCACGTCTCACCCGGCGTCCCACGGGGACCCGCCTGTTCGAGGGGCGCCTCATCACCCTGCGTGTACTTCTGCTTGCAGAAGTCCGACATGTCGTCCACGACGAAGTAGAGCACGTGTCCTAGAACGGAGGCTTAAGAACCGCCGTCAGGCTCAACTCGTAGACGAGTACGGCGTCGCCAGGGATAACACCCTCGACGCCGTTACTTCCGTAGCCGAGAGAGGCGGGAATGACGATCGTCCGTTCGCCTCCTACGCGCATGCCGGTCACGCCTTCATCAAAACCCGCGATCACACTTCCCCCTCCAAGTAAGAACGTGAATGCCGTTCCTCTGTCGATCGCCGTCGCATCCGCCAACCAAACTTCGTAATCTACCGTGGCGCTGTCGCCGGCGGCCGCGATTTCGCCGGTCCCAACCACGACATCCAGGACAAACAGCCCACTGGCCGTCTCAGTCATTGAGGCGAGATCGATCCCGAGCGAGGCGTCAAACTCTGCGTCGCTAGGGTCGGGGCCGAGTGCACTGCCGCCGCAAGCCGCGATCGCCAAGGTCACAGCGGCGATCACGCTCAAGGTCCTTCCGGCACTTCCCGTACTTCTCTTGATCATATGAAATCTCCTCAGCTCAATTTTCGCAGTTTCCATCCTCCTAGCACACGCCACCGGGTTCTCGGTTCCTCGAGACGTACGGTGCGGGTCAGAGCGCACTGATCGTTTCGCGCACCGCCTTGGCGCTGTTGGCCAACGCTTCGGTCTCACTCTCCGTGAGCTCCACTTCGATGATCTTCTGGAGCCCACCTTCACCGAGCTGACACGGCACACCCAGGAAGATTCCCTCGTGCCCGTATTCTCCCTCCAGGTAGGCGGAGCACGGAAGAATGCGGCGCTTGTCCTTGACGATGGCCTCGGCCATTTGCGCGGCCGCTGCCGAGGGTGCGTAGTAGGCGCTGCCGGTTTTCAGGTGGGCCACGATTTCGGCTCCGCCCTTACGCGTGCGCTCGAGCAGGGCTTCAATACGCTCGCTCCCGAGGAATTGGGTGAGCGGAATGCCCGAAATGGTCGTGTAGGAGACCAGCGGGACCATCGTGTCGCCGTGGCCGCCGAGAACAAGAGCTTGGATGTCCTCCACACTCACGCCGAGCTCCAGAGAAATAAACGAACGGTACCGCGCCGTATCGAGCACGCCCGCCATACCGATCACGCGCTCCCGGGGAAACCCGGAGGCCTTCATCGCCACGTACGCCATCACGTCCAACGGGTTGGACACCATGATGATGATGGACTCGGGCGCCACGCGCGCGATTTCCTTCGAGACCGATTCCACGATGCCGGCGTTCGTCTTGAGCAGGTCGTCCCTGCTCATGCCCGGCTTACGTGCGATCCCAGCCGTGACAATAAAAAGGTCGGAGTCCGCCGCCTCTTCGTAATCGTTTGTGCCAATCACATGCGAATCGAAACCCTCGATGGGGGCGCTCTCCCACTGATCGAGCCCCTTCCCCTGGGGGATTCCTTCGACGATGTCGACAAGGACGACTTTTCGGGCGAGCTCCTTCTCCGCCAGACGTTGCGCACACGTCGCACCCACGTGACCCGCGCCCACTACCGTAATTTTATTCGCGCTCATGAGATCCTTCGTAAGGTGTCAAAGTGTATTGACGGGTTGGATTCGTTCGGATTGCTGAGTTGCTACTGGAGTTTTTGAAGTCTACCTGAGCGGCCTCGGCTCAACCACCCGTCTGAGAGAGGGCCACCAGCCCTCCCGAACCCTCGTCGCTTCCCTGGATGAGGTAGTGGCGCTCAGGCTTGATGCGGAGCGTCTCTTCGATGAGCGGGACGAGGTCGTCGCCCGCCCGGAGCGGATCGCGAAGGTTGGTCTGGATCGAGCCGAAAAGGCACGGGCGGAGCTGGCCATCGGCGGTCAGCCGCATCCGGTTGCAGCGGTCGCAATAGTTGTGGCTCATGGGGGTGATCACCCCCACTGTGCCGGCGGCTCCGGGGAAACGGAAATACGTCGCGGGCCCGTTTCCGGCAGGACCGTCCACCGGTTCGATATTCCCCATCTTCCGGATCTTGACCAGGGCATCTTGGCAGGACACGAAGCTGTTCGCGCTCAAGTCCAAGTTGGATCCCGTCGGCATGAGCTCGATGAAGCGAATGTGCCACGGCCGATCCCGAGTGATGCGCGCAAAGTCCTCGATTTCGTCATCGTTCTGGCCACCGATGAGGACCACGTTGATCTTGATCGGATCGAACCCGACGGCCTCCGCCGCGTCCAGCCCCTCCATGATGCGCCCGAACGAGCCGGGTCGCCGGGCGATGGCGTCCACACGCTCCTCTTGAAGTGAGTCGAGCGACACGTTGACCCTGCTGATCCCGGCATCGCGGAGCGCCTGGGCCTGATCACCCAAGAGCACCGCGTTCGTGGACAGTGAGATGTCAATGATGCCAGGGATCTCAGCGATCATTTCCACCAGGCGAGGCAGATCCTTCCGGACCAGGGGCTCCCCTCCCGTAATACGCACTTTCTCGAGACCCATCCCCGCCATCGTACGGAGTACGGAGGCGATCTCCTCATAACTGAGGAGATTCTCACGCTTGAGCCAATCCAGCCCCTCGAGCGGCATACAATAGACACACCGCAAGTTGCACTTGTCCGTGACGGAGATACGAAGGTACTCCACACGGCGGCCGAATTGATCGATCATGGCCCGTCCGCCTGGGGCGCGTCCGCTTGGGGCGCACCCGCCGGGGGTGCCGGTACCGTATTCGGCGCCGTAGGCGGCCTGCCCTCGACCCACTCTTCGGCGCCGTCGCTGTAACGTTCCTTCTTCCAGACCGGAAGGCGCTTCTTGATTTCCTCGATGATGTAGCGCGAAGCGTCGTAGGCCTCAGCCCGATGAGGACTGGACACCGCGATCGCCACGCTGACCTCGCCGACCTCCAACTCGCCGATCCGATGGACAGCAGCGATTCGATCCGTGCCCGCCGATCGTGCGGCCTCGCCTACGATCTCCGAGAGCACCTCGGCGGCCATCTCTTCATAGGTATCGTACCGTACCCCCCCCACCGAACGGCCGTCATTGTGATCTCGAACCACACCCAGAAAGAGCAGACTCGCCCCGTCCTGGTCAGCGCCGATCAGGGTCAACACGTGAGCCGGGTCGATGGGCTCCCGAACGATGGCGGTAAACGTCACGTCATCCCCCCGCAACCGGCGGTATCAGCGCCACCTCGTCACCGTCGCTCAGCAACGACGTCGGATCCGTGTAGGTCAAGTTGACGGCAACGGCGGGCTCAGTGGGAAGTGCCGTGAAGGCGCCTCCGCGGGAGCGGAGTGCCGAAACGAGATCGGAGACGGTCGCTCCCTCGGGAAGATCGACCTGCAGCTCCCCAGTACCGAGGAGTTCTTTATAGGAAGCGAAGAAGAGAGTGCGGATTTCCACGTGGCCGTACATCCAAGGGACGAGGGCAGTTTTGAGCGGAACACTTCCTCAGACTAAAGGAACCCCGCCGTTCCCGTCAACGCCTGGGTCAGGGATTACACCACCACCGTCAGGCCGTGGCTGCCCCGAACGCCGTCCACTCTGGGGCCCCCGTCCCCCCCGGCCTGGGCCACCTCTCCCGCGTAATCTCAGGACACTATCGCCGAGTTGCTGGCGCATCACGAGGTAGCGCACGACCTGCTGGGGGCTCAGAATTCGGAGGAGCGCCTCCTGCTCCTCTCGAAGCAGGGTCGCCTCTTCGTCGCCCAGCTCGAGCATCTCGGCCAGAATCGCGGAAGCCTCCCCCTCGGTGAGCTGCTGTCCTCCAGCTGGGCCGCCCAAACGTCCGACCCGGGCGCGTGTGTTGCGCTCACTTTGTAAGAACTCGAGTCGCCGGGTGCGAAAGTCCCCTACCGCCCCTTGGAGTCGCCGCCATTGATCTTCGCCGAGTCCGAGGTCCTCCCGAACCAGATTGTCGAAGCGCGCCTGGATTCTCAGCTCCATGTCTGCTCGACTACCACGGCCCCCACGCTGCGCGACTAGATCCTGGACACCGCCCATCAACAGGACGGTCATCAAGATCGCCAAGCCTCTCGGCATCACCCGAGCTCCTTCCTTCATCCTCCGAGCTCCTTCCCTCATCCTCCGAGCTCCTCCAGCAGGAGCGCCAACTCCTCGTCGGTGAGGTCCGCCAACATCGGTACTCCCGCCACGATCGGTACACCCGTCAAATCTGCGTCATCACTCGGCCAGACGACCGCGAAAGGATCTTGACCGAGGGGCCCCACCTCTGGCAGCGCTTGCGTGCGCTGCCAGATCGCGGTTGTACCCAAGGCCAAAACCAGGGTTGCCGCCACAGCAAACCCCCACCGCACGAAGCGTGTCGTCCGGCTGTACTTGAAGCCAGCGTCCGACGCCATCTCCGCAGCCAACGCGGACTTGATCTCGGAAGCGAGCGACGGAGGCGGGCTGAAGGCGGCGCCTCGGATCCTTTCGAGGAACTCGACTTCCTCCGAACACGACACACACGAGGAGACATGCGCCGCGACGACGGCGCGATCATCCTCTCCGAGCTCCTGCCGGATCCACTCAGGCAGGAGATCCTTCACGTCTGCGCATTCGATTCTTGTCATGGCCCCAGCAACTCCCTCAACCGCCGTATCCCATGGTGATAATTCACCCGGGCCGACCCTTCCGTCGAGTCGATGATCTCACCGATCTCACGAAAACTCAAGCCATCGAAGATTCTCAAGGTTACGGACAATTTCTGCTTCTCGGGAAGGTCCGCCAGTACCGCTCGAACCCGAGCGACTTCGGATCGAAGAACAACCTCCGCCGAAGGATCGTTTCCCTCGGCCTGCAGGATGTCCACATCCTCGAGCGCGTCTTCCCTTCTCTGTTTGACTTTGCGAAGTAGACCCCGGGCCTCGTTACCGGCGATAGCCAACAGCCACGTCCGAAACGCCGCCTCTCCCCGGAAGCGATCGATCGCCCTGAAGGCCTTGAGAAAACTGTTTTGGCTCGCATCAGCCGCTAAATCCTCGTCTCCAAGGATACCAGCACAGGTTCGAAACACCACACCATGATGGCGATCCACGAGAACATTCATCGCCCGTTCGTCGCCTTCTCGGACCGATTGGACCAACTCTTCGTCCGTGTGCGATCCCAGGCGTGAATCCTCGGCCATCGTAAATCAGACGTCGCTTGTCCGGAGAATGTTAAACAACTGTCAGGAGAACGTTAACCAACGGCCTTCGATGTCTGGACGGAAGGTGATGGTGGAACGGGAAGAATGGAACGAGGGGAGCGGGAGAAAGCGGTAGCAGCGGCGGTAGTGTCGGTCGCGTTGGGCCCGGCTCTGAAGCCGATCGCAAAAAGTTACTCCGGGTCCTGCCTGTCGAGTTGGCTGACGCGACTGCGAAGATGTTTGGAGGGTTTGAAGACCGGAACGCTTCGCGAAGGAACCTCGACGCCCTCGCCCGTGCGCGGGTTGCGGGCCATGCGGCTCTTTCGCTTCCTCACCTTGAACGTCCCGAAGCCACGGATCTCGATATTTTCCCCGTTCGCGAGAGCACGCTTGACCGCGTTCAAGAGACCGTCGACCACCAAAGCGCAGTCCTTTTTCGTAATCCCAGGACCTATGGCCTCTGCGACCTGTTCGACGAGGTCGGCCTTGGTCATGCAATTTCCTCCGACATGTGATGAGTAGCTGTTGCAGGGAAGCCACGGTAACGTTGCCGACCGTGGAACGTCAAGGGACGCTTGAACCTACGGAAGCCGGGCATCCATCAATTCGATGAATTGATCGAAGAGATACACGCTGTCGTGGGGTCCGGGAGCAGCCTCGGGATGGTACTGAACGCAGAAGACCGGGCGTTCCCGATGGACCAATCCCTCCACCGTTCCGTCGTACAGATTCAGGTGCGTCAGGCGGAGGTCTGGAGCCCCAGGTATCTCTTGCTCCTCCCCCACGACGACGGCGAATCCATGGTTCTGCGACGTGATCTCGACCGTGTTCCGATCGAGGTTGCGGACCGGATGGTTTGCTCCATGGTGCCCGAACGCAAGCTTATACGTTTGCGCCCCAAACGCCCGGGCGATCAGCTGGTGGCCCAGACAGATTCCGAAAACCGGAACACCCCGTTCGGACAAGCCGAGGATCGCTTCCTGCGCCTTTTCGACTGCCGACGGGTCACCAGGACCGTTGGACACGAAAAGCCCGTCGGGTTCACTCGAGAAGATCTCCTCGACCGGCGTCTCGGCCGGAATGACCGTGACCCGGCAACCACGTTCGGCCAGAAGGCGAGGCGAGTTGGCCTTCACGCCGAAGTCGTAGGCCAGGACGTGGAACCGCTCTTCGCCGACGGCCGGCACCTCGTAGGGCTCTTTGGTGGACACGCCGCACGCCAAATCGAGGCCCTCCATGAGGGGGTGCAAGAGCACACGCTGGAGCAGATCCGCTTCGTCTTCCGCGGCGGGCGCGATGGCGCCCCGTTTGGCTCCTTCCGATCGGATGTGGAGGGTGAGCGCCCTGGTATCAACACCCGCGATTCCAACGACGCCACAACCGATGAGGTAGTCCTCCAGCGACCCGGTCGCCCTCCAAGAGGAGTGCAGGGGCGGTGCCTCGCGGATGACAAAACCGGTCACGTGTGGACGGTCCGACTCTCGATCTTCGTCGTTGACGCCGTAGTTGCCGATCAGAGGATAGGTCATCACCACGTGCTGCCCCGCGTAGGACGGATCGGTGAGGATCTCCTGATACCCGGTCATGGAGGTGTTGAAAACGACCTCTCCCAACGACGGTCCCGGCACCCCGAAGCGGTAACCGTCGAAACGGCGGCCGTCCTCCAGGAGAAGATACGCGGGGTCACGCTTATCGGTATGAGCCACCAGTCAGGACGCCTGTGGAGTAAGCAAAGTCCGCTTTTCGATCGGATGAACGAATCGGTTTCGGCCGGCAGAATCTAAAATCGACGGGGGTCGAGTCAAGCGAGCGAGAGCGGGCGTTCCGTCGATCTCCGCACGGACCTACCTTACCCGGATGATTGAAGCCCACAATGTGGCCATTTTTGCGGACGAATCGTGTCTCGGGAACCAGTTCCAGGGACGGGCCAACCCCGGCGGCGCGGCCGGAATGATGGAATACTGGACGGGGGACGGGTGGGTACGTCGGGACTACTGGACGTCCGAGCCGGACACGACCAACAACCGCATGGCCCTGAGTAGCGCCATCGTGGGGCTGGGCCTACTCCGTAAGAGCCCCTGCGACGTTCGGTTCGTGTCGGACAGCCAGTATCTGGTCAAGGGCATGACCGAATGGCTCATGGGGTGGAAGGCTCGAGGCTGGAAACGTAAGGCCGGGAGAATCGAAAACCTCGACCTCTGGAAGGAGTTGGATCGGGTGGCCAGCCAGCATCAGATCGAATGGACTTGGGTGCGAGGTCACGCCGAGCATCCTCAGAACGAATACGCCGATCATCTCGCGACAACGGCCGCCGAGGAGGGCGCCTTCTCGGACGGGCTGATCGAGAGTGGATTCGGCGCCTGGCTGGAGGCACAGCGGAACCTGCACGGCCGGTACCGTGACTACCTGGAATCTGCACCGCCCCCGTAGCCCACGGCGGCTCACGACGACCGGTTTGCACGATTCCGCGAACCGCCAAGAAATCCGCAAAACCGCCCAAAAAAAAGAAGCCCCCGGCACGGCAAGCCGCCCCGAGGGCTTCAGTTTCGTTGGTAGGAGCTTCGCTGTGTTTGGACTCCTACCTGACCTCCGGCTCGCCTCGCGGCTCACTTTCCTTCAGGTAGCTGACTCAGCTCCCCTTTTAACCCGATTTTCGCGTGGTAGCGACCTCAGGCCCTCCGAGCTCCGGAGGTTTCGACGGAGACCAACGGCTCCTCCATCGGCGCACCGAGTTCCAATTCCTCGGCATGCTTCCACCGCTGCGACGTCACGCCCGGTGGAACACGTTTCACGAACCGCATGAAGGGATGACCAACGCCATCGAATCAGCGAACCACATCGGAAACGCACGATCAATATGTCGACTCCAAAGAGCACCGTCAAGTTTGAGTGTCCAGAATTTATACGTTTTTTTGATTAAGATGTATATAATTGTATACCAACAAGTTACGACGTTTGATTCTTGTATTTTATAGGTTCGTATGCATGCTCTGAAACAGATTGTTTCGATGGGTATGTGCGAGTAAAAACGTGGTGTTTCCAGGCCCAGAATCTTGAAACATATCGTGACAAAAGAACACCTGATCCGCCCTGGGCGGGTGTCTATTTGTTGGCCCGGCAACATAGGTCCAAGAGGGTGAGGAGCAGTCCGACCAGGAGATGGAGCGTCCGACTAAGAGATGGAGCGTCCGAAGATTTCAGAGAACGCTGCGGTGACGACCTCCAGGATATCGGAGACACCAAACGGCCGCCCCAACTCCTGCGAAACGGAGGTTACCGACACATCCTGGATACCGCAGGGAACGATGGTCTCGAAAAAGGAAAGGTCGTTCGACACGTTGAGCGCGAACCCGTGAGAGGTGATCCAGCCGCTCGATATTCGCACACCGATCGCGGCGATCTTTCGCCCATCCACCCACACGCCGGTGAGGTCGGAGACGGGCTCCCCCCGAATCCCGATCTCGCCGAGTGTGTGAATGAGCACGGCCTCCAGGTCCCTCAAGTACCGGTGGACGTCCTTTCGGTCCGGCTTCAGATCGAGGATCGGATACGCCACCAATTGCCCTGGTCCGTGATAGGTGACGTCGCCCCCCCTCCCCACGTCGACGAGATCGATTCCCAACTCCTGGAGCCTCGACGGGTCGGCGAGAACGTTCGAACGGGACGACGAAGTGCCGAGCGTGATCACGTGCGGGTGCTGGAGGAGCAACAGTTGATCCGGTATGTCGCCGGCTCGCCGGCGCCCGACCAGATCCGCCTGTAGAGCCAGAGCCTCTGTATACGGGACCAAGCCCAGATCCCGTACTTCCAGCGTCATCGCGTCATTCATGCGCCACGGGCCGATCCATTCGACGTCCTCTTGAGGAGGCCTGCTGAAGGCCTTCAGCCTCTAGGCGTCCTCGGGGAAGTCCTCCAGAAGAGCCTTCAGGTCCGAGAGGAACCGGGCAGCGACGGCACCGTCGACGAGACGATGGTCGTACGCGAGAGAAAAGAACGCCCGCTTCCGGATGGCGACAGCGTCCGTACCCGTGAGCGGATCCTCGACGACCACCGCTCGCTTCTCGATCGCCCCGATGCCGAGGATCGCGGCCGTGCCTTTCGGAATGATGGGCATACCGACCAGCGTACCGAGGACCCCGGGATTGGTGATGGAAAACGTCGCTCCTTGGATTTCCGAGGGAGCCAGCCTACGAGACCGAGCACGATCGGCGAGGTCGATGATCTTCTTCCCGATCCCTACGAGGCCGAGTTCGTCGGTGTCGTGTATCACGGGCACGATCAGGCCGGGATCGAGGTCCACGGCCATCCCGATATTCACACTGCCTCGATGGATGATGTTGTTACCCGAGACGGTGCCGTTGATCGGTGGATATTTGCGCAGTAGCCGCGAGCACGCCCACACGACGAACGCGGTGAAGCTCACCCTCACTCCCTGCGCCGCCCACTCGCCCTTGTGGGCCGCCCGGTGGTGGTCCACGAGCGAAAAATCGATCTCTATGAAAGAGTGCACATGGGGAGCCACCCTCTTCGCCAGAACCATGTGCTCCGCGGTGAGGCGACGGATCTTGTCCATGGGCTCGACGTGGTCCCCCTCTCGCACGGGGAACTCGGGGTGTTGCACCTCGCTGTAGAAGGCGCCCCACAGCTCCGACGACGACCCCGAGCCTACAGGCGCGGCGGGAGGACCCGCGGTACGACCCGCCAAACGGTTCGTCGCCGACGCGGCCGTGGATGTCTTCGCCCGACCATTCTCGATAAAATCGAGGATGTCCCGTTTCGTCACCCGGCCGGATTGGCCGCTACCCACAACGTCCGCGATCGAAATACCATGCTCCGCGGCGATCTTCCTGACCACCGGAGTCGATCGAGTTTGTATGCGCTCCTCCGCCGTCGCCGGGGCACTCGCCGACGGTCCCGCGTCCGGACGCGATTCCGCTGGGGGACTGATCGGATCATCCGTATCAGTGACGGGGGTGGGGGCAGTCGCGTCTCCCGCGGTGGGAGTGATCGCGGCACCCGCCTCGGTATCGATGTAGGCGACGACCGTACCGATTTCGACGGTCTCACCCTCCTGGATACGGACTTCCACGAGCGTGCCCGACTCGGGTGACGGGATCTCAGCGTCCACCTTGTCCGTTGAAATCTCCAGAATCGGTTCGTCTCTCTCGACCGGGTCACCGACCTGTTTCAACCACTTCGACACCGTGCCCTCGGCGATCGACTCGCCCATCTGGGGCATGGCAACCTCGATGCGGGCCACGTCAGCGAACCGATTCGAAGGACGTCATTGCCGAGCACAGGTGGTGCGGACAGCGAAACCGCCGCTGGTGCCGGCAGCGGTGCCGCCGGTTGCGCCCGGCGTCAGATGCGGCCCGGTCAGTCGTTCCCGTCGCCGGCTGGGGGAGCCTCGATCGGCTCGCCGGATCCGTCACCCGCGTCTCCTTCATCGAGCAAGCCCTGCAAAATCGACTGACCCGCCTCCAGGACGGGCGCCGTATCCTGGCGCAGAATCGACTGCGCTACTTGCGTACGCGACGACATTATGGAGAGCACCAGGGACAACAACATGAAGACCGATCCGGTCGTCCATGTGGCCCTCGTAAGCATGGTGGTGGCCTGGCGTCCACCAAGGATACCGTCCGTGGCGGCGGCGCCGCCGCCCATCGCGGCCAACCCCCCGCCCTTCCCAGACTGAAGAAGGACCACGACACCCAGAAAAATGCCGTCTAAGATTAAGACTGCCAGCAAAATACCGTACCAGGAGATCATGAATGGCCCACCGTTCGGGGGTTGAAATAATGCCTAAAAGTCGCCGCGTCCTTTAGGGGTGTCAACCGCTAAACCCTTGCAGTCAGCCGGATTCCGCGATTCTCGCGAAGCTCTCAGGATCGAGGCTCGCGCCACCCACGAGGACACCATCGACGTCGGTTACCGCGAGCAACTCGGCCGCGTTATCAGGCTTCACGCTCCCTCCATAGAGGATGGCCACCTCCTGTGCAAAGCCGTCGCCCCTGATCTCTCTCAAGCGGCGGCGAAGAATGCCGTGGGCCTCTGCCACGTCGTCCGTGGTCGCGGTTTCTCCAGTGCCGATCGCCCAGACCGGCTCGTACGCTACGAGAATGGGATTCTTCGCATCCTCGGCGACCCCGAGTAGGGCGGCATCCAATTGGCGTACGATCACTTCTTCCACCCGTCCGCCTCGGCGCTCGTCCAGGGTCTCTCCGACACACACCAAGGGGGTCAGACCTTCACCTATGGCGGCAGCCACCTTGAGCTCGACTTGCGCGTCGGTTTCACCGAACACGTGTCGCCGCTCCGAGTGCCCGACAAGAGCGAACCTGGCGCCGGCCGCCACCACCATGTTTGCCGAGTGTTCTCCTGTAAACGCACCTTCGGGCTCCCAGTGGATATTCTGGATTCCGAGGCCGATCTCCGGTCGACTCCCCCTCGAATCGGCTGCCGCTAGAAGCGAGATCGCGGGAGGAAAAATCAAGATCGTCGGCTCCGCACCGTCAAACCGGGGAGAAAACTCGCTGAAAAACTTGCGGGTGGCACTGGGGCCGTGATGCATCTTCCAGTTGCCCGCGATCACTTTTGGTCTCACGTCATGCCTCCTGACGACCCCTGACGGTCTGACGGCTTCAACAGCACTCTAACGGTCTGACAGCGCCGCGACAGCAGGCATTTCCTTGCCTGAGAGGAGTTCGAGAGAAGCGCTGCCACCCGTCGAGACGTGGGTGATGCGATCGACGACGCCCGCCGCCACCGTGGCGGCTGCAGAGTCGCCTCCTCCGACGATCACCGTGGCGCCCCGGTCGGCCGTCGAGGCCGCGGCACGTGCGACCTCGAAGGTGCCCGACTGGAACGGCGCCAACTCGAAAACGCCCATCGGTCCGCTCCATATCACGGTGCGGGCAGCACCCACGACCTCGGCGAACAATTTCGCGGTGTGTGGCCCGATATCTCCGATATGTCGGTCCTCCCCCACCTCGTCGCACGCGGACACACGCGTGGCAGCATCAGACGTGATAGACCGGGCCGTGATTACGTCCACCGGCAATAGAAGCTTGTCTCCGGCCAAATCCATGAGCATACGTGCCGTATCGATCCGATCTTCTTCCACAAGAGAATCACCAACGGCCCAACCGCGCGCTTTGAAGAAGGTGTTGGCCATGGCCCCACCGATGAGCAGCCGGTCCACCGCGGGAAGCAAAGCCTCGATCACGTCTATCTTGCTCGAAATCTTCGCCCCGCCGATAACGGCGACGAAGGGATGCTCCGGGTCGGCCATGGCATCACAGAGGAATCGGAGCTCACGTTCCAACAGAAACCCGGCCACGGCCTCTCCCCCGCTTCTCCGCACCGCATGCGCGATGCCCTGCGTAGATGCGTGGGCGCGGTGCGCGGTCCCAAAGGCGTCGTTGACGAAGAGCTTCGTACCAAAACTGATCTGCTCCGCCCACTCCGAATCATTTCCGACATCCTCGGGGCAGAAGCGGGTGTTTTCCAGGAGGAGAACCTCTCCACTCTTCATCCCTTGGACCGCTGCGTTTGCCAAGGGACCGGTGGTCGCGGGGCAAAAGCCGACCGGGAATCCGAGAAATTTCTCGAGCTTCTCAGCAACCGGACGGAGGGTCAGGGCTTGGTCGGGCCGACCCCCGGGCCGGCCCAGATGAGACAACAGGACCGCTTTCGCCCCTGCCTCGACCAGATACTGGATCGTGGGCAAAGTACGGACGAGGCGAGTATCGTCGACGACGACGCCATCTTTATCGAGCGGGAGGTTGTAATCTACCCGAACGACTACGACTTCGTTGGCGAGCGTCTCCGGTGGGCAGTCTTCGAGCGTCTTCTTGGCCATCCGGGAAGTTATAGCCGCTCGCCGATGTAGACTGCCAGGTCCACCACTCGCTGTGAGTAACCCCATTCATTGTCGTACCAGGCGAGTACCTTCACCAACCGTCCATCGATGATTTTTGTGCTTAGACCATCCACGATCGAGCTGTGAGGGTTCCCCGTGAAGTCGATGGACACGAGCGGCTCGTCACAGAGGTCGAGGATGCCCGCCAGTGACCCCGAGGCGGCCTGCCTGAACGCTTCGTTCACAGCTTCTTCCGTCGTGTCCGTTTCGAGCTCGGCGACAAGGTCCACTACCGACACATCCGGCGTCGGAACGCGTAGCGCCATACCGTCCAGCTTACCTTCGACTTCGGGGATCACGAGGGCGGTGGCCTTCGCCGCACCCGTCGTCGTCGGAATCATCGACAGGGCCGCGGCGCGGGCGCGCCGCTTGTCCTCGTGAGGCACATCGAGGAGGGCCTGGTCGTTCGTGTAGGCGTGCACCGTGATCATCAATCCTCGACGAAACCCGAACTCCTCCATCAGCACCTTAACCACCGGTGCAAGACAGTTCGTCGTGCAACTGGCGTTTGAGATGACGTGATGCTCCGCCGGATCGTACTTGTCGTGGTTGACACCGAGAACGATCGTGATGTCCTCGTCCTTGCCCGGAGCGCTGATGATGACCTTCTTCGCTCCGGCGTCGAGGTGTTTGGCGGCCTGGTCTCTGGCCCGGAAGAAGCCGGTCGACTCCACGACGATATCAACACCGAGATCACCCCACGGTAGCTTGGCCGGATCACGCTCGGAAAAAACCACGATGGCACGGCCATCGACCTCCAAACCAGCCGGGCTCACGATCACTTCGCCTGGAAAAGCCCCATGCACGGAGTCGTATTTCAACAGGTGGCCGAGCATGTCATTGTCTGTGAGGTCGTTCAGAGCGACGATCTCGATCTTTGAATCGCCCGATTTATGCACGGCTCGAAGGACATTACGGCCGATACGGCCGAATCCGTTAATGGCAACGCGGATTGACATCCACTCGCCTCCTCTTCGTATTTCGCTTGATGGGATTAAGTCAGATAGGGTAAAGCACGGGCAAAGGTACTGAGGAAGACCTGCGTCGCCCCCGCTCGGACCAGTGGTCGGGCCGCTTCCATCGCGGTGGATCCGGTGGTCAGCACATCGTCGACCAGTAGGACTCGGGCACCCCTTAGTGTGGCTCGCGCATCGGCCCGAACCGTAAACGCTCGCTTGACGTTAGCCCGACGCTCTGCCGGGTGCAACCCGACCTGAGTCGACCCGTCCCGGCGCCGCTCCAGAGCGTCGATCAAGGGCATATCGACCCGGTCGGCGATCGTCTCCGCGAGCAAGCGCGCCTGGTTGTATCCACGCGTGCGGGCTCGGCGACGAGTGGTCGGTATCGGCGTGATCAGGTAACGCTCGGACGCCAGCTCCCGGGGGATGGCAGACTGGGCCATGCGCTCACCCATGAGCACCGCCAGACCGCTCCAGCCGTCATATTTCAAGCCCTGCACAAGAGCGTTCGCCGGAGGCCGCAAGACGACTGCGAAGGCGGCCATCGAAAGCTCGGGGCCCCAACCTGCACATTCGAAGCAAGTGTCGGCAGCAACAGCCCCTGATCCGACCGGGAATCCGCACCGGCGACAGCGAGGCCACGGAGGAGCGCGCAGGCGAGTTCTGCAAGGACCACAGACCAGCTCTCCAGAGCGCTCCAGTGGAAGGTGGTCTCGGCAGCCGACACAAACCGCCGGCAGGAAAAAATCCAGAAGCTCTGCGGCCAGCGCCCGGCCGTTCACGCGCCCGCCGCGGCGCTCACGCGCCGGTTGGAGAAGACCGGGCGGTTTCCAGGGCTCGCCTCATGGCGTCGATCGGAGCAGCCTCACCCCACCAGCGTTCGAAGGCCACAGCACCCTGGTGCACCAGCATCTCGCCTCCGTCCACGGCCGGAATCCCAAGACGTTTGGACGCGGCCACAAATGCCGTCGCGCTGGAGCCATACACCAGGTCCATCACGGCGCCGGCCCGTGAGAGACGCTCGAGATCGAATGGGAGTTCGTCTTCAGGGTCGAGCCCGAGACGCGTCGTGTTTATCACCAGGTCGAAGTCACCGTCATCGACATCGGAATGACTTTCCGCCACCCGGACACGATCCCCACCGATCCTGCGCGCCACTGCTCGGGCCCGCTCGACCGTGCGATTGAGAATCAGTACGTCCTGGGCCTGATCGTCGATCAGGCTGAGCAACGCCGCGCGCGCCGCTCCCCCCGCTCCGAGAAGCAACACCCGGTACCCGGTTACGGCACCACCCAGAAAATGCTCCAGAGCTCGCCTGAAACCCTCGACGTCGGTGTTGTCCCCACAGAGTTTTCCGTCCTCGCCCCAAAACGTGTTACATGCACCCGTCCGACGGACCGCCTCCGACGGTTTGTCGAGGATGGAAGCGGCTTTCTCCTTGTGAGGAAGGGTGACGTTCCCTGCCCCCCCGCCCCGGCCGAGCCCCGACATGAATCCGGCCATCTGTTCGGCATCACAACGAAGTGCCACGTAGACTCCGTCGACCCCCGCCTCGCGGAACGCCGCGTTCTGAATCACGGGGGAAAGCGAGTGTTCAACCGGGTTTCCCAGGATCGTGAACACCCGCGTTCGGGCTGTCGGCGCGCTCACGGAGCGGCCTCCTTTTTCGGAGCGAGAAACTCGGCCTCGACGCGTTCGAGCGTGGCTTCCACGAGACCCTCGAGCGTGTGAAAGCACTCCAGGTAGTCCTCAGCGTCTCCACCGAACGGGTCGGGCACACCGGGCCCGTGGGTGTCCTCCCCACCGTCTGAGAAGGCGGTCAGCATCCACACCTTGCCTGGGCCCCCGAGGGCCTCCGCCGTATCCGCATGATGCGGTCCCATGGTCAGGACAAGATCGGCCCAGGCTACCAACTCCGTGTCCAACGGCGTACTCCGGTGTCCGTCCAGGCTGAGCCCGCTCGACCCGGCCGCGACCCGAGCCCCCTCGCTCGCCTCACCTCCAAGTAGTGCCGAGACGCCGGCCGACCGGATCTCCACGGCCTCCCGCCCGCCACGCTCGACCAAGCGTTCGGCGATCGCCTGCGCCATGGGACTCCGGCACGTGTTGCCCGTGCAAACGAACAGGAGTCTGAAGTCACTCGCCATTCGGCTCATATCCGCTCATCAGCGCTACCGGCCTCTATACCTGGAAGTACGCAGCGAACCCGCTCCAGGGGTACCGTACCCTGTCGCAGAACTACGGGCACCGGCCCCGAACAATCGATGATCGTGGACGGCGGAGAGGGCTCTAGAGCCCCCCCGTCGAGAACCCACAACTCCTCTCCCGCCCCGCCCGCGACAGCAGCGCCGAGGGCACCCTGAGCGTCCAAGGCCGGGGGCTCCCCGGGCCGATTGGCGCTCGTTGACAAAATGGGGCCACCGAGTCCACAGACCAACTCCCGAACCAGTGGGTGGGGGCTCACGCGGACCGCAACCCCCCCGGCCGGCCCTCGGACTCCCTCCGGATACCGGGCCTCGGCGTCGGACAACACCAGAGTGACCGAACCTGGCCAAAACACGTCTGCCAACTCGATCGCCTCCGGGGTCCACGTCAGATCACTCACGGCTTCCCTGTTCGGGACCAAGAGTAACATGGACTTGGCCGGGTCACGCTTCTTGAGCGCGACGAGCCCCTCGACGACCGAGCGGGTAGGAAGGCCACCGAATCCGTACACCGTCTCCGTCGGATACGCGAGCAATCCCCCTCCACTCAAGTGTGCCAAGACGGAGTCCAGGCTATCCGCCGCTCGTATGGCGTCTCGAACATCGATGACCCTCGGAGGGTGATCGGAAAGGGAGGTGGGTTTCGTTGCGGATGCCACGGCCCTTCAACCTTTGCCGCCGTGGGACAACATCAACTCGGCCATTTCGAGGTCCTCTGGCCGGGTGATCTTCAAGTTCTCCGCCGACGACTCCACCATCACGACCGGGCCTCCCACCCTCTCCACGAGAGCCGCGTCATCGGTCGCGGCGAAATCGTCGGTGAAGGCCCTGCGATAAGCGTCCATGATCATTCCGAGCGGAAACGCCTGGGGCGTCTGGGCGTGCCATAGACGCGACCGATCTGGCGTGGCCAACACGCGTAAGTCGCCGTCGACCTCCTTTATCGTGTCGACCGCCCGAACTCCCGCGACCCCCCCGACCCCACGTCCGGCCAAGTGGATACACCGGTCGACGACATCTCGAGAGACGAGCGGTCGGGCACCGTCGTGCACGACGGCCACGCCGAGGGAGTCCGAAAGCAGCTGAAGGCCCGCCCACACGGAGTCTCGACGGGTCTCGCCACCCGCAACCACCCGGATTCTCTGGTCAGCTTCGACCAACCATCCGGGGGGGGATTCGGCATCGGCAGTCGGAAGAGACACGACCACTTCCCGAACCCCAGGGTGTTCGAGGAAAGGCCGTAATGCCCGCATCAGAATCGGTTCCCCCGAAAGCTCGAGAAAAGCTTTGGCCAGCCCACCCATACGCTGCCCGGATCCCGCGGCCGGTACCACTACGCCGA
>JADFNK010000065.1 GCA_022563405.1 Gemmatimonadota bacterium
AAGCGGCGGGCGTCGATGGCCAGCACCACACACTGGGTGCCGAACGCCTGGCTGAGCCGCCCCAAAAGGCTCGGATCCCGGACGGCGGCGGTGTTGACGCTGACCTTGTCGGCGCCCGCGGCCAGCAGGCCCCGCGCGTCATCCACCGTGCGGACGCCGCCGCCAACCGTGAGCGGGATGTGGATACGCCGTCGCACCGCACGCACCGTTTCACGCTGCGTCTCGCGTCCCTCGGCGGAGGCTCCGACGTCGAGAATGACGATCTCGTCGGCCCCTTGGCGTTCGTACTCGCCGGCTTGGTCGGCCGGATCGCCCGCATCCCGGAGATTCTGAAACCGGATGCCTTTCACAACCCTTCCGTCCTTCACATCCAGACAGGGGACGATCCGGGGTGCGACCTCGCTCCACACGACGCGGTCCTCCCCCTCGTCCGCGGCCGGACTCCCGAGGCCGGTTAGAAGCTCCCCGCTGAGCCAGTTCCGGATGAGCCCCATCCCGAACGGTCCGGAGAGCTCCGGGTGGAACTGGCACGCAAGAGTCTGTCCCTGGGCGAGCATCGAAACGAACGTGGCTCCGTGGGTCGTCCGGGCCGCGAACCACCCGCTGGGAGGTTCCGGCAGGTAGAACGAGTTGGCAAATGCCGCCGTACCACTCGGGAGGCCCGAGTTTGGGTCGGCACTCACCTGATTCCACCCCAGGTGGGGTACGCGCACCGAGTCGGGCAAGCGCTTGAACCGGCCGGAGACGATACCGAGTCCCGGCGTGTCCGGGCTCTCGTCACTCCCGGCTCCGAGCATCTGCATGCCCAGGCAGACAGCGAGGAGCGGTGTCCCTCGTTCATGGATCTGACGTACTGCCTCGTCGAGGCCGTGACGGCGAAGGGTCTCGATGCCGGCGGAAAAGCGCCCCACGCCGGGCAGAACCGCGTGGCTGGCTTCGAGCACCACCTTCGGATCCGAGGTGACCGAATATTCGACACCCAGAGCCGTCAGGGCGCTCTCGACGGCGGCGAGGTTCGCCACGCCCGAGTCGATGATCGCGACGTGGCAATCCTCGGACGTCGGCGCAGGCCCGGCGGTCGAGTCGCTCACGAGGCCTCGCCTCCAAGGGACTTCGGCGTCAGGGTCACGGGGCGACACCCCCGATCGTGCCTTTCGTGGAAGGGACGTCGTCGAAACCCGACGCACCCACGGCGGTCCGGAGCGCGAGCGCCACGGCCTTGAAGGCCGCCTCGGCGCGGTGGTGGTCGTTGTCGCCCCTGAGCACGTCGACGTGGAGGGTGATACCCGCCGCTGTGGCCATGGAGCTCAGCACGTGTGGAATGTTCTCGCACGACAGCTCACCCAGGCGCTCGCGGGTGAGGCCCAGGTCGATTCCAGCGAAGGGCCGCCCGGAGATGTCCACGACCGCACGCGCGAGCGCCTCGTCCAGGGGTGCATACGCGTAACCGAAGCGTGCGATTCCGACTCGGTCGCCGAGCGCCTCCTGGAGGGCGCTCCCCAGTGCCAAGCCGCAGTCCTCCGCTGTGTGGTGGTCGTCGACCTGAAGGTCCCCCTTGCAGCGAAGCTCGAGGTTGAATCGGCCGTGACGGACGAGAGCGCCGAGCAGGTGGTCGAGAAAACCGATGCCGGTTTGCACGTCCGACGAGCCTTCTCCGTCCAGCTCGAGCGTGAGGCTGATTTCGGTCTCGTTGGTCTTGCGATCGATCGTGGCTTTTCGGGGACTCATGTCAGCTTCTCCGAAGGAGGGTTGTAATCGTGTCCAAAGGGAGGGTCGCGCTCGTGTCCGAAGGGAGGGTTGCGATCATGGAAATGGTAATCATGGAAGTAGCTCCATCAGGTCATCGATTGCGGTTAGTACCGTGGCCGCTCCGGCTTCACGGAGGGCGACGGCACTGGCGGCGGGGTCGGGTCCGGGCGCCACGATGCCGATCGGTACGGCGCCGGCGCTTGCTGCCGCGCGTATGTCGTCGGGTGTGTCGCCTATCATCCAGGTGCGGCCCACGCCGAGGAGGGCCGCAGCCGTACGAACAGGTGCCGGGTCCGGCTTGAGCGGACCGTCTTCCATACAAACCGCGGCCTGGAAAAGGTCTGTGAGCCCCTCCTTCTCGAGGAACCATTCGGCTTCCTCGCGAGGGCGCCCGGTCACGATGGCAAGGGGCAGTCGGTCCGCGAAGCCCGAAAGGACGTCGCGGGCTACCAGAAGTCGTTCGGATTCCCGGAGCCCCGCGGAGGTCGATGTGCCGAGGTAGACCTCTTGGTAGGCTCGCGTGACATCCTCGAGCGACACGTCGACACCTCGGTCTCTGAGGATGCGGTGAGTCAGCACCCAGTCGTTGTTGGCGTCACCCGCAAGGACCATGCGGGCGAGCTCCTCTCGTGTGACTTGCACCCCGAACGTATCCGCCGTCTCGAGCACGCACCGCCGATAGGACTCCTCTACGTCCGCGATCACTCCGTCCAGGTCGAACAGGAGGGCCTCCGGCGCGAGACAGGTTTCCAGGGAGCCCAAGAGCCGTTCCAGCGGCTCCTGCTGGTCGGGTACGGTGATGCGCAAGGCGTTCTCGATCTCGGGGCGATGCGGGAATCGTCGTACGCGAACCCCCAGTGCGTTCAGGCCGTTGAAGACGAAATCGGATCGGGTGTCGAAGTCACCGAGGACGAAGTTACCCTGAGCCGGGTGCGTTTCGATGCCCAGTCGGTTGAGCGTCTCCGTGAGGCGGCCCCGCCCCACCCGAACGGCTTTGACGTGCTCCGCCAACGCCGCATCGCCCGTGCTCATCTGTGTGCGGACCGCGGCCAACGAGAGTCCCGCGACCGGAAAGGGACTCCCCACGTTACGAAGGAGGGTCGCGACTTCAGGTGACGCCACGGCGTAACCCACCCGGCAGCCCGCCAATCCCCAGGCCTTCGAAAACGTGCGCACCGTGACGACGTTGTCGAAGTTCTGTGCGACATCAGTGAGATCCTGATCCGAGTACTCCACGTAGGCGTGGTCCAGCAGGACCATCGCCCCGAACGTCGCTCCGGAGTCCACTTTGGACGCCGCCTCGGCGACACGTTCCAGATCACTCGCGGTGGCCGTGCGCCCCGTCGGGTTGTTCGGCGAGATCATCACGACGAGTGAGACGCTGTCGTCCAGGGCGGCGACGACGTCGTCCGTCGGGAAGGCGTCCGTCCACGGTACGGGAAGGATCTCCCCGCCGACCACGGCTGCGTAGCGGTACATCATCTCGAAGGCCGGAACCGGAAGCACCAGGCGCCGGCCGGGAGCCAGATAGGCCCGGAATACGCGATCCAGCGCCTCGTCCGCACCGGCGGTCACGACGACGCGTGCCGGGTCCACTCCGAGCCGGTCCGCGATCTCGGACTCCAGGGGGCGGGCGTCGGGATAGTCCCTGAGCTCGGACAGGTCCACCGTCGCCAGGTCCTCGAGGAGCCGGCGTGGTGGAGGATTCCCCTCGTTGCCGTCGAGCTTGAGCACGCCGGGCTCCGGCTGGGCCGGCCCCTCGTAGACATCCCGGGGAATCCAAGTCGAGGGGAGCGGTCCTCGGTCGGTCATGGGATGATCTGGGAGATCGCGGTGACCGCGACGTCGGTGCCGCCGGCGGCCTTTATGGCCGGGATGATCTCGTGAAGTTTCTCCCGCAACACGGCCGCTTTGACGGCGTAGCCGCTGTTTCCGAAGAGCGGGGCCACGGTGGCTTCGCGCATACATGGCAGAAGGGCCACGACTTCCTTGAGGCGGTCCTCGGGAGCGTTCACTTCGATCATGACCCGCTTTCGAGCGTCGAGTACGCTCCTGAGAAGAAGGTGCAGATCCTCGATGCGCTCCCGCTTTGCGTCGTTCTGCATGGCCTGGGGACTCGCGTATAGCCGTGTTGAAGACGTGAACACCGTGTCGACGATCTCGAGATCGTTCGCCCGCAGCGTGCTGCCCGTCGCCGTGTTGTCGACGATGACGTCCGCATCCTCGGGAGGAAAAACTTCGGTGGCGCCAAAGGAGCGCACGAATTCCGCGTCGAGGTTTCGGCGGGCGATCCACGCCTTGGTCAGCGTCTCGTACTCCGACGCGACCACCAGCGGCCGCCCGATCTCGTCGAGTCGGTCGAAGAGGCCGGTGGGCGCCGCCGCCACCACGCTCACGGGGTCGAGCTCCGTATCGAGCAGCTCCACGACCTCGACGCCCAGCTCTTCGACCCAATCGGCGCCGGCGAATCCGACGTCCCTGCTCCCGAGCTCGAGCATCTCGACGATGTTCTGGTGCTTGAGGATTTTCGCCTCGCAGTTGGGCAGGGACACAGCGGGCCGGTACCCACGGGCCGTGGGTGTGACACGGATGCCGGCGTCGGCCAGTAACAGGATGACCGCGTCCTGCATGCGGCCCTTCGGCAGCGCGAGGCGCAGGGTATCGTTATCTGTACTCTCTTGGCTCATGGAGGAGCTCCGTTGGTGGTGCCGGAACTCCGAGGTAGGCATGAAACAAAAACGCCGACCTCGGAGGCCGGCGGATGGTGCGCTCGTGTCGTCAGACGATTCGACTCAGTAGCACAACTCCAGCCAGCCGCCCGGGAGCGGGTGATGATGATGAGGGCGCCGATGGTGCCGAGTCAAAGTCTTCATAACGGATACGTTAAATCCGGGAGGTTGGTGGGGTCAAGTGGGCTGTCGCTGCGCCGCTCGGGTTCGACGTCGCCGGGCCGCACGAACACCGAGTTGGGATCGGTCATGTCTTGGCCTGAAAAGTTTTCTCCGGAGACGACATCCTGTGCTCGGCTCGCCGACGCCGATCCGCTTCCTCCAACGCGCGTTGGATCTCGGGGCAGACCTCTCGGACCACGTCGATATCATTTCTGCGTAATTCGTAGAGAGCACACGGGGTCATCGCTCGGCATGTCGCCGTCCGTGGAGTCCCGTGGAGTAACGCCATTTCACCGAAGAATTCCCCGGCGATAAGTGTCGCAAGGTCCCTGCTGACACCGCCATCCTGGCGGGACACTCTGATGACACCCCTCGCCACCAAGAACAATGAGGAACCCGATCCGCCTTGGCGGACGATTATCTCACCGGCTGGTACCGTTCTCCGGCGAAGCTTGGCGGCTACGATGGAGAACTCGCTCTCGGGCATATCAGTGAAGAAGGGCACGTTCTTCAGAAGCTCCTCGGCACCGACCGTGAGCTTCTCCGGCTGGCTCGCCCGGACCCCCCTCAGCTCCGCCGCCAGATCCTCGAGCATGGCCTCCGTCACTCCCTCGGGAATCAACCCGGCGCGAGCCTTTTCTTCAATGGCTTCACGCTCTGCCTGCAGGACCATCCTCTTGGCCAAACGTTCCTGCGCCGAGCTCACGAACTCGGGAAACTGCTCCGCGCTCTGATCAATCCGGATCCGGGCCTGTTCGTGCCAATAACCGTACGTGGACCGGAGCTCGTCCAGGACTTCGGGTGGCGTTGATTCGACCTGGACGAGATCCTCCAACTCATGCGTCACCTGGAAGCAGACCTGGGACCGGGCCCAAGCGATCTCATAATCCCGGGCGGTGCGCTGCGCCCTCAGCCTCTCTGCCCACCGGCCCCAACCGGGTACCCGATCCACGATCCGATAAAGAGTGCTCTCCAGGCGCTCACCGGTGGGAGGGTACAACGTGTATTCGGGTAGACGGCCCTGGTGCCGGATTCCTTCGGTCTGAAGGTCGATGGAGTGGACCAAGCTACGGTATGCCCGCTCCGTCAGGTGCCCGCGGGAGAACATCTGGTAGTACAGGACGTTCTCCTCTCCGAATAAGCGGAGGTAGAGAAGTCTCCGGGCCTGCTCGGAATCCAGGCGCTCTCCTCGGAGCTCCTCTAGCTCACTCTTCGTGGCTTTGATCTCGGCTTCACACTTGGTGCGCAGCTGCTCCGAGATGACGGGGGAGAAAAGTCCACCTGTTTCCAACTCTGGAATCCGTTCCAACGTCCTCTGCTTGGCGGAAAGCAGCCCTTCCAGCCGGGCCAATCGGTCGGACAGCGGAGGCACATGTAATTTGAATTTTCTGACCAGAGCTTCGATGGTGAGCCCCTGCACCAACAGGCTGAACAATACCGCGCCCATGACCAGCGCTACGATGACTTGATTGAGGTCCCCAAACCCCGCCACCTCACGCCCGAAGTCGGGGAGGCTGAGGGCGACGGCAAGCGCCAGAGCGCCCCGCAGTCCACCCCAAAACATCACCGTCTGATGACCGCGGCCTATGGGATCGTACTCGGGAAGCCGACCGATTCCCGGCACGAGGCCGAACACGACGACCGCCCGTGAGGCGAGCATGGCAACGATGACCACTAGAAGCAGCGGGAGGCTGTCGGCCAGAGCCCCCAGATCGACCGCCAGGCCGACCATGAGGAAGATGAGGGCATTGGCCACCATGGACATATATCCCCAAAAACGCTCCAGATAATCGGCGATCGACGGGGAGATCTTCGCCTTACCCCAGCCGCCGATGAGCACGCCGGCCACAACCGTCGCCATCACGCCGCTCACGCCGAGAACTACTTCGGCGACCAGGAACGACACATAAGCCAGAACCGTGGTCAGGGTGACCTCGATAAAGGCGTCGCCGTCGACTCGCCCCAAGATCATCCCTACGAGCACCGCACAGGCCCAGCCGAGTAACATTCCACCGAAGAAGACGACGAAAAATTCCAGTCCGCCCTGGAATACGACGGACCCGTTCGCGACCACCCCGGCCAGGAGGATTCCGGTCAGGATGCGCGCCAGGACGATAGCCGTCGCATCGTTGAAGAGACTTTCTCCCTCCACGAGGATGGTGAGCCTTTTGGGGGCACCGAGTCGGCGGAGGAGGGAGGTAATCCCCATATGCTCCGTCGCGCTCAGGATCGAACCCAGCAACAGCGCTTCGAACCACCCGAGCGGTGTCGCAAGAACCAACATTCCGGCGATCAACCCCGTGGAGAGGATCAGTCCCGGCACCGCCAACAGCAGCACACCCGCCAGGTTCTCCCGGAGGGTCCGCGCATCGAGCTTGAACGCGGCCTCGAAGATCAGCGTGGGCAGGAGGACGAAGAAGACCACATCTGAAGAGATCCGAAGGTTGGCGATGGGAGCGAAAGCTTCCCCTCCGAAGCGGCCAATCTGAGCCAGCACGATACCCGTCACGACCAGCCCGACCGTGAACGGAACGGTGATCCCCGCCGCGGCAAACGGAATTCTGATCCGCCTGGAAACGGCCATTACACCGGTGGCCACGAGTAGCAGGCCCATCGTGGACCCGACGATCCCGATTACGTAACTACCGCTTTCATCCATACCTGAACTCCTGAACCCACACCCACAACGGACGGTCCCCGAAAAAGAGGACGGTACACCAAGCGCGGGCAACAAGCCTGGCGGTGGGCTGGCGAGTCCTGCCAATTGAGGGGCGCCCATGCCCGTACGCAAGTAAGACACCACCCATTGCTGGAGGCCGTACCGGCGGAGCGGCGCCATCTACGACCCCGCACCCGTCGTCCCAAAGGGGCTCTTGCGCCTCGACAGGGAGTACGGTTTTTTGAGGGTCAAATGGTGGGAAAGCTCCTTGGGAATCGCCTCTTGACGTTCGGTGTGGTGAAACTGACTAGCTAGGTGCGGTTGAACGCCATATAATCTGGGGGTTACAGTCCAACGAAAACCAGGAGGTCGGGGGATGTCGCCCATCGGAAAAGTTTGCATGCGCTCGTTAACCAGGACGAGCGTACTCGCCATGCTCGTCGTGATCCTCGTTCCTGCCTACGGACAGGCCCAGATTCCCAGGAATACCCAGGGCAGGCCGAACCTGAGTGGTATCTGGCAGGCGCTCGGCAACGCCCACTGGGATATCGAGCCGCACCAGGCCACGGCTGCGATCGATCTGGTGCCCGGTCCGTTGGTGCCCGTGCCGGCGCCCGCGGTGGTGGCGCTTGGAGCGCTCGGCGCCGTACCGCCGAGCATGGGTATCGTCGAAGGTGGCGTGATCCCTTATCTCCCGGCCGCTCTCGAAATCAGGAATCAGAACCGGGAGAACGCGGTCACGCGCGACCCCGCGATCAAGTGCTATTTGCCCGGGGTCCCGCGCGCTACCTACATGCCCTTCCCGTTCCAGATCTTCCAGAGCGAAAGCGCGTTTTTCATCACGTATGAATTTGCGGGTGCGGACCGCAACGTCTATCTGCAGGACCCCGGCCCGGCCCAGGTCGACTCCTGGATGGGCCAGTCGGTTGGCCATTGGGAGGGTGACACCTTCGTAGTCGAGGTGGCTGGGTTCACCGGTCAGGCCTGGCTCGACCGTGCGGGGAACCACTTCAGTTATGCGATGACGGTCGAAGAGCGCTACACGATGATCGACCGCGACCACATCCTGTACGAAGCCACGATGACCGATCCGAATACGTTCTCTCGTCCGTGGACGGTCCGGTTGCCGCTGTACCGGCGCATCGAGGACAACGCTCGGATCGGCGTGTTCAAGTGCGTGGAGTTCGTCGAAGAGCTCCTGTATGGACAGTACAGGAAAGGCCGGGAAGCAAATTAAGGAGGTAGGATGACCGCACGATTCTTCACCAACTTTACGGCGCTCTCCATTGCGGCGGCGTCCGTGTTGTCGGCCCTGTCGCCGGTGGCTGCGCAGGCCCAGGCCCGTGATGCCAGCGACTGGGTCGTGCCTCGGACGCCCGATGGCCATCCTGATCTTCAGGGAAACTGGTCCAACGCGACCCTGACACCGCTCAGTCGCCCAGGTGGCCGGGGCCCGACTCTGACTGCGGAAGAGGTCAAGAGGATAGAAGAGGGGCGTGAGGCGCTCGTAAATGAGCGTGCGGAGGCGAGCGACCCGAACCGCGAAGCGCCTCCTGCTGGAGGCACGGACCCGATCTGCATCGACGCGCCGACGACGTGCTATAACCAGGTCTATATCAACGCCGGCTCACGGGTGGCGGTCGTAAATGGCGAGTCCAGAAGCTCACTGATCACGATGCCGGCGGATGGTCGCATGCCTTCCCGGACGCCCGAGTCCCGCCAGCGAGCAGCGGATGCCCGGGCACTCAGCGCGCAGTTCGGCCCGTACGATCACCCCGAGGTCCGACCGGTCGCCGAACGCTGCCTCATCTCCTTCGGCAGTAACGCCGGTCCACCGATGCTCCCCAACGGATGGTACAACAACAATTATACGATCGTGCAGACCCCCGACCATATCTTGATCATGGCCGAGATGGTCCACGACGCTCGTATCATCCGGATGGGCGACGGCCCGCGGCTGCCTCCGGACCAACGTCCGTGGATGGGAGATTCCTGGGGCCATTGGGAGGGTGACGTACTCGTGGTCGAGACCACCAACCTTCATCCCATGCAGCAGTACTCCTCGCCGGACATGAAGGTGACCGAGCGCTTCAGCAGGGTCGCCGAGGACGTTCTGCTCTACGAGTTCACGATCGACGACCCGACGACCTACACAGAGCCCTGGGGGGGACAGGTCCCGATGGTGGCTCTGAACGACAACCTCTACGAGTACGCCTGCCATGAGGGCAACTACGCCCTCGCGAACATTTTGCAAGGTGCGCGCTACGAAGAACGTATGAACGCACAAGAACAGACTGACCAACAAAACAATCAAAGGTGAGACCATGCGAGTGAGAATGATTTACGGAACGTTGGTGGCGGGAGCCCTCGCCGTTCTGATGTACGCAGTACCCGCGGTTGCCCATCACGCTTTCGGCGCGGAATTCGACCCCGACGCCCCGATTCGGCTCCAGGGTACGATCGTCAGGGTCGAGTGGGTGAATCCGCATTCGTGGATTCACATCGAGATCACGAAGGACGACGGTACCACGGAAGTCTGGATGGTGGAGGGAGGCACGCCAAACGTGTTGCAGCGACGGGGACTGCGCCGGGAGTGTCTGCCGATCGGCACCGAGCTGATCGTCGACGGCTACCAGGCGAAGGACCACTCTCTGCTGCGGGCGAACGGACGCGACGTGACGTTTACGGACGGCACGAAGTTCTTCCTTGGATCGTCAGGCACAGGGGCCCCGACGGATGGCGCCGAGAACCGGGGGCGAAGCAACCCGGCGAGATGCTGAGGCAAGATATTTGGGAGGCAAGATAGATGTTACGTAATGCTGCTTCGTTCTTAGGGCTGTGTATTGCCGTCACGGCGTTGGGTGTGGTCGCGCCGGCGGCGGCGCAGGCCCCGGCGAGCAATTCCGGGGACTGGGTCATACCCAGGACGCCCGATGGTCGTCCTGACCTCCAGGGAAATTGGAGCTCCGCCACGATCACGCCGCTCCAGCGCCCGCGAAACCAGGGGCCGACCCTCACTTGGGAAGAAGTCGAACGTCTGGAGGGGACGGCTGCGGGTTATCTCGAGAGAGTCAGCCAACCGAGCGACCCGGACCGCGTCGCCCCACCTGTGGGTGGTGACGGCTCGGTCGGAGCCGCCGGTATGGTCGGGGGTTACAACGGCATTTATATCGATCGGGGCGATCGGGTGGCCATCGTCTACGGCGAGCCCAGAAGCTCACTGATCACGATGCCGGCGGATGGTCGCATGCCTTCCCGGACACCCGAGTCTCGCGAGCGTGCAGCCGAGCGCCGGGCGCTCAGGCGCTCGTTCGGCCCGTACGACCACCCCGAGATGCGACCGGTCGCCGAACGCTGCCTCATCTCCTTCGGCAGTAATGCCGGTCCGCCGATGCTCCCCAATGGGTTCTACAACAACAATTACACGATTGTGCAGACCCCAGACCATATCGTGATCATGGCCGAGATGGTCCACGACGCTCGGATCATACGGATCGGCGATGGCCCGCGGCTACCTCCAGACCAACAGGTGTGGATGGGAGATTCCTGGGGCCATTGGGAGGGTGATGTGCTCGTGGTCGAGACCACCAACCTTCATCCCCTTCAGCAGTACTACTCGCCGGAAATGAAGGTGATCGAGCGCTTCAGCCGGATGGCCGAGGATGCGCTCCTCTACGAGTTCACGATCGATGACCCGTCGACCTACACGGAGACATGGGGGGGGCAGGTCCCCATGAAGGCGCTGGATGGCCAGGTCTACGAGTACGCCTGTCACGAGGGGAACTACGCGCTCTCGAACATTTTGAGCGGTGCGCGTTATCAGGAACGTAGGGAAGCGGAGAATGAGAACGAGCAAAGGTGAACAAGGTGCCTGACGACAACCACACTGCCGGCGTGAGCCGGCGCACACCCGGAGGTAGGATCATGCGAGTGAGAATGATGTACGCGACGTTGGTGGCGGGGGCCCTCGCCATCTTGGTGTACGCAGTACCCGCGGTTGCCCATCACGCGTTCGGCGCGGAATTCGATCCCGACGCCCCGATTCGGCTCCAGGGTAAGATCGTAAGGGTCGAGTGGGTGAATCCTCATTCGTGGATCCACCTCGAGATCACGAAGGACGACGGTACGACGGAAGTCTGGATGATCGAGGGAGGCACGCCCAACGTGCTTCAGCGGCGAGGACTCCGTAGGGAGTGTCTGCCGATCGGGTCCGAGTTGATCGTCGACGGTTATCAGGCGAAGGACCACTCGCTCCTGCGGGCGAACGGACGCGACGTGACGTTTACGGACGGCACGAAGTTCTTCCTTGGATCGTCAGGCACAGGGGCCCCGACGGATGGCGCCGAGAACCGGGGGCGAAGCAACCCGGCGAGATGCTGAGGAGGCAACTGTAGGAAGAGAATGCTGAAGGAACCTTTCGGCAGGAAATTCGGAGGCAAGATTTCGGAGGCAAGATGATGCTACGTAACGCTGCTTCGTTTTTGGGGCTGTGTATTGCCGTCACGGCGTTCGGTGTGGTTGCGCCGGCGGCTGCGCAGGCCCCCGCGAGCACTTCGGGGGACTGGGTCGTACCCAGGACGCCCGACGGTCGTCCGGACCTCCAGGGCAACTGGAGCTCCGCCACGATCACCCCGCTCCAGCGCCCGGAAGGCCAAGACCTGGTTCTCAGTTGGGACGAAGTCGAAGCTCGGGAGGGGAGGGCGGCGAACTTTCTCGAGAGAGTCAGCCGACCGAGTGACCCGGATCGCCTCGCCCCGTCGGCGGGCGGCGGCGTCGGGGGTTACAACGGCATCTATATCGATCGCGGTGATAAGGTGGCCAGGGTCTACGGCGAACCCAGAAGCTCATTGATCACACATCCGGCGAACGGTCGTACGCCCGAGTTGACACCCGAGGCTCAGGCTCGGAGAGCGGAGCGCCGGGAGTTCAGGAGCCAGTTCGGCCAGTACGACCACCCGGAGCTTCGACCGCTGGGTGAGCGCTGCCTCGTGTCGTTCGGCAGCAATGCGGGTCCCCCGATGCTCCCCAACGGGTTCTACAACAACAACTACACGATCGTGCAGACCCCGGACTATGTCGTGATCATGGCCGAGATGGTCCACGACGCTCGGATCATACGGATCGGCGACGGCCCGCGGCTGCCCGACCACATACGTCCGTGGATGGGTGACTCGTGGGGCCACTGGGAGGGTGATGTGCTCGTGGTCGAGACGACCAACATTCACCCCCTGCATCGATACTCCGGGGAAAAAATGAAGGTGATCGAGCGGTTCAGCCGGATGGCCGAGGACGCTATCCTCTACGAATTCACGATCGATGACCCGTCGACCTACACCGAGCCCTGGGGGGGCCAGGTTCCGATGATGGCCCTCAACGACCGGCTGTACGAATATGCCTGTCACGAGGGGAATTACGCGCTCTCGAACATCTTGAGCGGTGCGCGTTATCAGGAACGGATGGAAGCGGAGAATAATCAGAAATAGCAGCTCTCCAAAAGGGAAGGTGATCATGCGTTATTCCTCCTCGCTGGTCGTCTTTTGTGTCGCGATCGCATCTCTGGGACAAGTCTCGTCCGTAGCGGCGCAGAACCCGGCCGGCACAACTGGGGAGTGGGTCGTGCCCCGGACTCCCGATGGCCGTCCGGACCTCCAGGGAAATTGGAGCTCCGCCACGCTCACGCCGCTCCAGCGCCCGCGAGACCAGGGCCCGGTCCTCAGCTGGGAGGACGTCGAACGTCTGGAGGGGAGGGCAGCCGGCTACATCGAGCGGGTCAGCCGACCCAGCGACCCCAATCGTCCGGCGCCACCCCAGGGTGGTGACGGCTCGACCGGAGGCGCGGGTAATGTCGGCGGTTACAACGGCATCTATATGGATCGCGGTAGTCGGGTGGCTGTCGTCAACGGTGAACCGAGAAGCTCACTGATCACGCAGCCGGCGGATGGCCGAGTGCCCCCGTTGACCCCCGCTGCTCAGGCGGAGGTGGCCGAATATCGGGAGCTCAGGAGCCAATTCGGCCCGTACGACCACCCGGAGGTCCGACCCCTCGGCGAGAGGTGCATCGTTTCGTTTGGCCGCAACATCGGTCCGCCGATGCTCCCCAACGGCGCCTACAACAACAACTATACGATCGTGCAGACCCCTGATTACGTGCTGATCATGGCCGAGATGGTCCACGACGCTCGTATCATCCGCATCGGATCAGGCCCGCGGTTGCCCCCAAATGTACGCCCGTGGATGGGTGACTCATGGGGTCACTGGGAGGGGGACGTGCTCGTGGTAGAGACCACCAACATCAATCCAGTACATCGATACCGCGGCACCTCTCCGGAAAATATGACGGTGATCGAGCGGTTCAGCCGGGTCGACGAGGAGACGGTCCTGTATCAATTCACGGTCGATGACCCGACGACCTACACCGAGCTCTGGGGGGGTGAGATCCCGATGAAGGCGCTGAACGATCGGCTTTACGAATATGCCTGTCATGAGGGGAATTACGCTCTCTCGAACATACTCAGCGGTGCGCGTTATCAGGAACGTCTGGAGGCGCAGAACCAGAACTAACGCTGAAACTCTTGGAATGAGGAAGTCGATCATGGGTTATCGTGCTTCGCTTCTGGCTCTTTGTGCAGCGACCCTGGTGGCGGGCCCCGTGTCTTTGTCCGCGGCGCAGGCTGCATCAGGCGCCTCCGCAGATTGGGTCATGCCCCGGACCCCCGCTGGGCACCCGGACCTCCAGGGCAACTGGACCAATGTGACGGCTACACCGATCCAGCGTCCGGAAGGACAGGGCCCGGTGTTGACCCCCGATCAGGTGGCGGCGATCGAGGGGATGCGCGAGAGAATCGTCGAGGCGGGTGCCGTGGCCAGCGACCCCGATAGGCCGCCGCCTGAGGCGGGTGGCACGAACCCGGTTTGCATCGATGGCGCGACTACCTGCTACAACTATGTCTATTGGGATGCGGGCGACCGGGTTGCCATCTACAACGGTGAGCCGCGAAGCTCGCTGATCACGAACCCTGCGAACGGTCAGATTCCTCCGCTGACACCCGCCGGGGCGAAACAGGCCGCGGCGCTCCAGAACTTCAGTACCGTATTGGGCGACTACGACCATCCCGAGAGCCGGCCCCTCGCCGAGCGCTGCTTCATGTCGTACGGCTCCAACGCCGGCCCGCCGATGCTCCCGAACTACGCCTACAACAACAACTACACGATCGTGCAGACCCCCGACCACATCCTGATCATGACCGAGATGGTCCACGACGCACGGATCATCCGGATCGGATCAGGCCCACGGCTGCCCGAGCACATCCGCCCCTGGATGGGCGACTCGTGGGGCCACTGGGAGGGTGACACGCTCGTGATCGAGACCACCAACCTTCCGCTGGCACAGCTCAACAAGCACTCGTACATCTACCCCGGTGGCTCCGAGCAGATGAGCGTGGTCGAGCGCCTCACGCGGGTGGACGAGAACACGATCAACTACGAGTTCACGGTCACCGATCCCGGGACGTACACGGCCCCGTGGGGAGGGGAAGTGCCGATGAAGGCGCTGAACGACCTCATCTACGAGTACGCTTGCCACGAGGGGAACTACGCGCTCGGCAACGTGCTGAGCGGTGCGCGCTATCAGGAGCGTGTGGAGGCGCAGAATCGGAACTAGAAAGGACGCTTTCTAGGCGCAGTCAGTTCGCTTCCGGGCTGGCACTAGTCAGGTGTGATCTCTGGGATGGCTCACCGCGCAACGCCCGCGTATGTTGCGGAGAACACATGCCGGGAGGGATCTGTGGAGGGATCTGTGGAAGACATCGGTCTCAACGAGCCCGAAGGGGAGGTGGCGAAGGGCGAACTCGCGGCGAAGGCGGGAGACAGACCTTTCAGCCGCGTCGCTCTGGTGGTCGGAGTGGGCTTTGCGGTCGTTTTGCTCGCATGGACGATCATGCGGACGATCTCGGAGGGATTCGGCTGGCCGTATTATGGCTGGCCGTATTCAGGCTAGGTACGAGACCGCGAGCCCAGACCGCGAGCCCCCGTTACGAGAGCAGTCCGATCAGGCGCCCTTCCACGGCTACCCACGTCCAGAGGGCTATGGATACGAGCCCCACGACCTTGCCCCAGACCGGCCCCACCCTCGCCGGGTCCGCCATGGTCACTTTGTGTCGGAGCGTGAAGGTGAAGATCAACGTGAACAGAAGGAGCTGCATCTTCATCCAGAAGAACGGGCTGTAATACTCTCTGATGGGGAGGGACAGGACCTGCGGAACGCCGGTGAGCAGCATGCAGATGAGCGCTCCGATCAGCCACGGACGCGCAGCTCGCGCGACTTTCGCCACCGGCTGCTGCGTCATCCCGCGGCCGAGCAGTCGCACGTCGACGATGAGCAGCGAGCCGAACAGGACGACCAGCGCCAGAATGTGCGCCACGTTGATCAGCGGCGCAGCATAGGATGAAGTACTGATCCAGTCGCCGATCCGGAGGGTATCCAACCACTCGAAGAGAGGTAGTAGAAGGTCAGGAGGTAGCATGAGATCAGGGGCCTACTCGTAGGTCCACCAGTCGTAGGCCGTCAATCGGCCGAAGGACACGATACCGGCCCACATGGCCAGCGACAGCACTCCCGCCACCTTCGCTCCGAGAGGCGGGCCGGCAGTATCCCACTTGGCGATCGAGCGATAGGTCGTGAAGTGAAAGAGGAGTGCGTTCACACCAGCCAGCACGATCAACGCGATCTTGATCCAGTAGAGCACCTTCCCGAAGTAACGCATCGGCTGCATGTAGAAGAGCAGAAGTCCGGCGATGGAGGTCACCACCATACCCACCATCTGCCACGGAAAGAGCCGCCGCTGGACCTCAGAGAAGGGAGTGCCTCGGTACGCCACGCCGAGGAGGCGTAGGTCCATCATCACGACGAGCCCGGCGAACATCGCCAGCGAGATGAGGTGGAGCGTCAGCAAGACCGGGAAGGCGTAGAGCGACTCGCGCATGGCGATGCTGCTTGGGAACGCGTGCACCCACTCGAACAAGGGACGCAGACTCATGGGCTCATCATCCACAAGGCGAGGTGTGGCCCAGCGCCTCCGGTTCGGGCACCGACGATCAGGCTGATGTCAGACTTTAGGCAAACGGTCAAGGCGTGCAGCGTGGTTCCGCGTCGCGATACGCCTCGTGGCAGAAATAACACGCGTCCGCGACGTCGTTGGTGGCGTCACTCGCGGCTTCTCGATTTCTGGCCCGCGCCGCGACCAACATGACGTCCGCCGCGTCCCTCAGCCCCTGTACGAACACAGCCCAATTCGGCTGTGACAACGGCACCGGCCGACCGTTCTCGCAACGGCGTCCGGGGATCGTGATGAGGTTGGCCGACTCACCCAAGGCGATCGCCGCGTTCTCGACCATCTGCCAGCCCGCGTAGATGCCGGAGAAGGTTGCCGTGGCACCTCCCCCCGCAGCCGCTGGCGGCGGATTGCCGGGATCGGCCGACTGGACGTCGAACAGGATGTTGGAATTCGGGAACAGGATGCCCCGCATCACCTCCGCAAGAGTGCCCATGGGTTCGGGAGCGGGCAGGCCTGCCGTGCTCGTGCTCGCGCACGCGGTGAGCAACAGTACAAGAGCGGTGCCGACGAATCGCATAGCACACCTTTCGAGGAAGACATAGTGGGCAGGCGCTGGAACGCCTGCAAACAAATCGGCGGCGGGACTTGTTGATCGACGAGCGGTTCGAACTTTGTGGGAGCCGCGGTGGTTGTCAATAGCCGCTCGACGACTCGAGCTTATGGGTCCGGTGGAGTGGACCATCAACCCTCAGCCGCCACAGATTTAGGCGCCGGGACGGAGGGTCTCGAGCGCGTACGTCGAATGACAACCGGTGCAGACGGCATACATGTCGGCACCCACGTCGAAGACGCCCATCTCGTCTCGGGCCTCAGCCGCCTCGATCGCCCTCTGCCCCACGGCGACCATGGCCTGCGCATAGGCCATACGCCTCCTCGTCGATCGCGCGGCCCTGCATCATCATGAGGTTGCCGGATTCGGCGACCACGAACGCCGCGTTACGCACCAGATCCCACTCTTCGGGGGATTGAGGCCGGATAAACTCGGTGCCGCTCGCGTCGATGATCCACCCCACCGCGTCCCAATAGAAGTCGGCCGCCGGGTCCACGACCGTCGACATCAGTTCCGGGAGATTCGCCACCGGAGTGTAAGGCTCCTCAGCTGGCATACATCCGGAAAGCAGGATGGGCAGCGCGAGCCAGTGGTATCGACTTGTTTTCATGGGACGGCAACCTACAGGTGGGCAAGGGGAGAGGCAACACGACCGTGATATCACGGTTCGGGATCAGTTCAAGAGGCTCGTGTATCAGGCGCTGATCGGATGATCATCCCGGTCGCAAGCCGTAACCGCCCCTGAAGTGTGAGTGACAACTTACGCACGACTGATAGAGCTGATCGTTCAGGTTGGCGAGCGCTTCGACATCCCTGTTTCGCGTCTCCCTCAACGCGGCTCTTCCGACCGCGAGCAGGAGTTGAGCATCGCTGATCCACTGCTCCTCGGGCTCTCGGATTCGGTCCGGCATCAGCAGTAGGTTGGCCGCCTCCCCGAACATGAGCGTCTTGGCCTCTAGCTCGCCCCACTCCGCATCGGTCGTGGGGGTGCGGGTCTCGATGTAGAAGACGGCGTTCGAGGTCGGGTAGATGAGGTGAACCATGAGCTGGCTCATGCTGCCTATGCGTCGCATCGAACGAACCGCTTCCGACTCGAGCTCCTGCCTAGAGGGCGTCTGCGCGGGGGGTGTCTGCGCCGGAAGTGCCTGTGCAAGTGCGGCACAGGCCAAGAGAAATACCACGGATTTACGCATCGTCATCTCTCCCCTCCGAGTAA
>JADFNK010000066.1 GCA_022563405.1 Gemmatimonadota bacterium
AAGCGGAGGGGGAGGCCGCGGCCAAAGCTGCGGCGGAGGCCGCTGCCAAAACTGCGGTGGAGGCCGCTGCCAAAACTGCGGAGGAAGCCGCCGCCAAAGCCGCGGAGGAGGCCGCGGCCACGATTGCCGCAGAGGCTGCAGAAAGGATTGCCGAAGAGGCTGCTGAAAGAGTCGCGGAGGAAGCTGCTACAAGAGCTGCGGAGGAAGCCGCTGCTGCCAAAGCCGCTGACGAAGCCGCTGCAAAGGCTGCGGAGGAAGCCGCCGCTGCCAAAGCCGCTGCAAAGGCTGCGGAGGAAGCCGCCGCCAAGGCCGAGGCAGAAGCCAAAGTCGCCGACGGAGCCGCGGCCGGAGCCGCGGAGGAGGCCGCAGCGGCCAAAGCTGCTGAGGAAACCGCCGCCGCCAAAGCCGCCGAGGACGCTGGTGCCGAAGTGGCCGAGCCGAAGGCGGATCCCGGGGGTGAAAAATCCTCGTCAGACGACCCCTACGTCGACATCGCTGCGATGCTTCTCGGTGATGAGGAGCACAATGTCCCGAAATCCACCCGTTTCGTCGTGCCGTATGAAGAGCCGACCGGTGACGATCAGGCCGACTTCGAGAGGATGTTGGAGCAGTTCAAGAAGAAGGTTTCGGAAAACATCGATACGAGCGATGTAGCGGCCCACTACGATCTCGGGACGGCTTACATGGAGATGGGTCTCCTGGACGAGGCGATCGGTGAATTCCAAATGGTGCTGCGGGGTGCTTCAGACCATCTTCCGACCTATGAGATGCTCGGCCACACGTTCCTGGAGAAACAAGAGCCGGAGGCGGCGCTCCAATCCCTCACGCGCGGGCTCGATGCCCCCTGTGAGATCGAGGAGGAACGTGTGGGCATCTACTACTACCTCGGGCTGGCCCATGAGACGATCGGCAACACCGACACGGCGATGGAGTTTTACGACAAGGTATTCGCGATCGATATCAACTTCGCCGATGTCACCGAGCGCCTTCGGGGCCTTCGTAATTAGCTCCCGCGAGCCTTGATCGATGCGCACGTCGAATAACGCGGTTCGCCACACTTCTTCAGCAGGACTCTCATGATGGAGGCGGCTCAGAGTTCGATCCTGAGGGGGCCTCCTCCGATTCTGTCGTCGGTGCAGAGCCTCATCACCGGCCGGCTCGAAGAGGTCCAGGGCGATCTGAAGCGGATCATCATCTCCGACTTCGACCTGATCGAGGAGATCAACGAATATCTTCTCCTCATGCGCGGCAAACTTTTCCGTCCCACGCTTCTTCTTCTCAGTAATGAGGTGGGGGGAAACCCGGCGGACGATGCGATCACGCTCGCGGCTGTTGTAGAGCTGGTTCACCTCGCCACTCTCGTCCATGACGATGCCGTCGACCACAGTGTCTTGCGGCGTGGTCTCCCCACGGTCAACGCACTCTGGACGCACCAGATTGCGATCATCATGGGCGATTACCTGTACAGTCGCTCGGTCACGGAGCTCACACGGCTCGGGAGGCTGGATGCGGTGGCGGTTCTAGCCAGCGCCGCCAACGAGATGAGCATCGGTGAGATGCGGCAACTCACGTCGTACGATGCGCTCGAGTTCACCGAGTCCGACTATTACCGGCTCATCGCGTCGAAGACGGCTTCGTTGATGTCGGCGGCCTGTGAAATGGGGGCCCTTGCCGGTGTGAAGGAATATCAAAAAGCCCTCGCATTGTTCGGGTATCATCTGGGTATGGCGTTCCAGATTGCCGATGACGTTTTGGACTACACCGGATCAGAGGCCATCATGGGAAAGCCGAGCGGGCACGATCTGCGAGAGCGTAAAGTGACACTACCGCTGGTAGGAGCCCTGAAGAAGTTGTCCGATACCGAGTCGCGTGAGATCAGGCACTTCTTCACGCTCGTGGAGGCGGCGGACGAAGACATCGAGCGAGTGATCGAGATCGTGCATGACCGTGGCGGGTTGGACTACGCGAACGAGCAAGCGGATCTATACGCCCAGCGTGCGTGGGAGGCGCTGGCTACCCTTCCAGAGGATCCGGCCGTGGATGCCCTGAGGGACGCTGTGACCTACACGATTGGCCGTGATCGATGAGCGGTATGTTAAACGATCCGCATCGGCGCAATGTGAGACGTATGTTATGGACGCTGGCGCTCGGGTTGCTGCTGGGTGGGTTGCTTACTCAACTCTCGGTCGTGTTTCTTCCAGAGAGCCCCGCCAAGGACTTTCTCACGTTGTCGGTGATGGCCTCGGTGGGGCCGCTGTCCATCGATCTTCTGGTGATCGCGTTCACGATCGGCCCCCTGATCCTCAGCCTGAATGTGTTAACATTGGTGGGTATCGCGATCGTGGCCTTTATTGTTCGCTCCTGGATCTGAGTCCGGAACGGACGTAGAACGGAGGAATTATCATGTTTGGTTCACTTGGCATGGGGGAGATGATCGTGATCTTCCTCGTGGTTCTCCTCCTTTTCGGGGCGAAGCGCCTGCCGGAAATCGGTTCGTCTTTGGGCAAAGGGATACGGGAGTTCAAGGGTTCGATTCGGGAAATCGAAAAGGAGGTCCGTGCCGTGGACGAACCGCAGGACAAGCAGGACAAGATAGTGCCTCCTGCGCCGGCTTCCTCGGACGAACCGGATGAAGAGCCCAGGCGATTGACAACGAACCCGCCGCCTTCGGAGCAGCAGATTGGAGGCCCGCCCACAGCTGAGGGGGAGGTGGCGGAAGAAGCAGCCGAGATTCCAACAGACGTCGCTGTACAGGAGAGCCCGACAGAAGAAAAGGCGGCGGAGGAAGAAGAAGAGGAAGAGAAAGAGAAAGAGAAAGCCTGATTTTCTTGCGTGTGGACGGGGAGAGGAATCGACGGTCCTCCTCCGGCCAGCGCTTCGCTCCACGGCCTTCGGCCGCAGACTGTCCTACGGAGGACCGTCGATCCCTCTCCCGCATTGAGCTGGGAGCAGCCTAACGCTCTCTGCTCAGCGCCCCGGACAAGCGCTTTGCTCGGCTTCGCCGTAAGACTCCCCCCGCAAGACCACCACCACCCCTCTCGGCGACTGCGCGGTAGAATCGGACACGGGCGCCCCCACGCCTAAGAGGCTCTTGCGGATGGGTGGGAATGGGCACCCGGCCCCGCCCAAGCCGAGCGCGTCGCGGGCGGATGATGGGAACACTCGCGTTGCCCCACTCCATTAGCCCGGAGTGCGGTCCGTTGCCCCCCGACATGCTGACGTGAAGAGGGGTTCACGGTCCCGCGCAGGACAGTCTGCGGCGAAGCCGTGGAGCGAAGCGCTGGCCGGAGCGGGACCGTGAACCCCTCTTTTCCACCCTCTCGCTAAAGACCAGGGGGCTCGGACGCGCCAATCCCGGGCGTCAGAACCCGAATCCGCCGAACGGCTGCTGAGCATCCACGGGATCCGCGTTCAGGACTTCATCCCGTTTGTCGATGATGCGGGCCACGTCGCGAAGGCCCTGGAGCCACTCCTGGAGCCGAGTCTGTTGGGCAAGCCCGAGCATTTCATCCCGTAGCAGCAACCGCTCGGCTTCGAAAACGGTGGAGTCCGGGGCGAAGTATTCGTTCAACTCGATGATGAAGACATTGTTGTTGGCCGCCACCGCCCCGCTCACGTCTCCAATATTCAGGCCGAATCCTGCCCCTACGGCCGCGTTCAGCCGCCCCATGCCCGGAACGAAGTCTACGCGGGCGTACGGACCGGCGACCTGAACCTCCAGGCTTTTTTCTTCGGCTATGGTAGCCAAGTCCGCCCCCGCCCGAACCTGGGCGACGATCTCCTCGCCCTCGTCCTTGGCTTTTTCCACCTTCTTTGCGGCCCTCACCGTTTGTTCGATGGACCCCGTGGCGTCGGCGAGTGAGATCGCCCCTGCTTCCCGCAGTTCGACGAGCTCGAGCATATAGAATGCCTGTCGCGTCTCCAGAACGGGGCTGACGTCTCCGACCAAAGCTTCCTCGAAGGCCCAGTCGGCCCCCTCTCCTACCTGGCCGGCTCCCGCAACGAAGGCGAATTCGGTGCTCAGATACGCGGTCTCGACAGCGAGAGTCAAAGTCAAAGCCGCGTCGGCTATTGTGCGTGATTCTCCGAGCGCCTCCAGCGAGTCGGCAAGCGTGTATAGTGCGAGCTCAGATTCCTCGGTCCGGACAAAAGGAATGACGATATGCCGGGCCTGAACACTGTCTTCTGTCTGATCCTGCACTTCGATCAGATGGTAGCCGAAGGGGGTCCTCACCGGCTCCGTGATTTCGCCGACGGTCGCAGCGAAGGCCACGTCGGAGAACGACTCGGGCATCAGACCCCTCGTAAACCAGCCCAGGTCTCCTGACCCTGTTCCCACTCCCGGCCGACCGAGTATGTCCTCGAAATCGGCTCCGTCCATGATCTCTTGCCTCAGCTCAGCCGCGAGTTCGCCCATGGCGAGCGTGTCTTCGGGTGTGGGAGCCTTGTCGATGATGACGGCCCGCACCGTGGCCTGTGCCGGAAGCGCGAACTCCTCTTCGTGGTCGTCGTAATACTCCTCCACCTCCTGGGCTGTCACGGCTACGTCGGAGTCGGCAACCCGTTGAGCGGGATTGAGAGCGAGGTAACGCACCGAGATCATCTCGTTACGGTTGCGATACTCGTCCCAGACGGCGGCATCCGTGAAATAGATATCGGACGACACCTGCCGCATCAGTTTGCTCCGGGGGATGACGTCGCGGTAATAGGCCTCCAGTTGGAAGAGCGTCACATCGTCGATGGTTGGAGAGGCCAGAAACGCCTGGTATTTCTGGATATCGAAGAACCCGTCCGTCAGAAACAGGGGCTCGTTCTGGTACGCGGGCGGCGGGCTGAACCGTGCGGCGGTCAGCAACTCCTCGTCGGTCACCAGGATACCTCGCCGCTCCAGCTCCTGCTCAATCAGGAGCTGGGTGACGACCTCGTCCCATGCCGCGTCTTCGATGTCACGGATCTGCTGACTCGTGATGGGATCCTCTTGCGAGACCTGAATCTGATTAAGGAGCGAACTGTAGGTATTGTTATAATTGTCGTACATCACCGGCCTGCCGTTGACGCTACCGATTTCTCCGATGGTGAGGCCGCCTTGCCCGGTGATGTCCATTCCCCACTGGAACACCATGAGGCCCACGAAGGCCGTTGCCGTGACCATCATGATCCACTTCGTGTTCTCTCGCATTTGACGCATCATGGAACAGCAACTCCTCGGCGAATCCCGTGTGGATCACATCCGCGTGATCATACCCTCAAGGCCCCGAAAGGTAATGGCCGATATGGGGCTCCTCAACCTCTCTCGTTGACACGTTTTCGGCGTAGTCAGTATCTTCCTCGCGTCCACGGTCTTACAAGTGTATCCCTTGTCTTTTTTCCGTCCGTCCGGGGAGTTCGGTGTCCGAGTCTCTGAAACAGCAGATCGATCGACTAGAAGAACTGTACAAGTCGGAATTGGATCCGCGGGGCAGGGCTTTTGTGCCTCTGGCGGACGCCCATCGCCAGCTCGGCGACCTTGATCAGGCGCTGACCGTCATTCAGGAAGGGCTCGGCACACATCCCGATTTTGCATCCGCCCATTTGGTGCGGGGCTGGGTGCACCGCAGCCGGCAAGAGCCGGAGGATGCCATGCGCTCCTTCGAGCGGGTTCTGGCGTTGGACGCGGAGAATTCGTTCGCGCGAGACGCCATCGCCGAGTTGATCGACGATCAAAGGGCTCAGGCCTATGGGGACGAGGTGGCGGCCGGGGCGCCGGGGGCGCCGGCTGAGGCCGTGGTTCCGATCGCCTCCCTGGCGCCGGAGGCGCCGGTCGAGACCGTTGTACCGATCGCTTCGCTGGCGCCGGAGGCTGCGGCTGAGACCGTTGTACCGATCGCTTCGCTGGCGCCGGAGGCGCCGGCTGACACCGTTGTGGCCCCCGACGCCGTCGACGGCCGTCCGGTTGTGCCGATCGCTTCGCTGGCGCCGGTCGACACCGTTGCGGCCTCTGACGCCGCGCCCGAGTCCGCACCTGACGATGCCCGTGCCGTGGTTCCGATCGCCTCGCTCGCGCCGGGGGACGTGGAAGGTGACGTGGTGGGTGAACGGGACGTGGTACCCATCCCGTCGCTGGCCCCGGAAGGAGGTGCGGGAGAGGCGATCCAGGCGCCGCGCGACGAGGGGCTGATCAATGGCGAGATCTACACGCAAACCCTTGCGGAGCTATATGCGGTCCAGGGGGCTACCAACAAAGCGATCGAGGTGTACGGAAAGCTGATCGCCGATGATCCTGACAACGAAGCGTTACGCACGCGATTGAACGCATTGGAGTCGCTCGATTCCGGCGCCGAAGCATCACCCGCCCAGCTGGATATACGGGCGGGACTCGGCGCACTCGGGATCGGTGCCGGCCGACGTCAGACGGTCTCCATAGAATCGCTCGCACCGGATGGTAACGGATAAGATCGTGCGTATCGCCCTTGTCAACGGTCCCAACCTCGGCCTGCTCGGGCGCCGGGAACCCGAGGTCTATGGAACCGATACGTTGGACGACATCAACGCTGCCGTGGAATCGTTGGGTGCCGAGTTGGGTGTGGAGGTCGAGACCTTCCAGTCCAACTCCGAGGGAGCCATTCTCGACTTCCTGGAGGAGGCCAGCCAGCGGGTGGACGGCTTCTTGATCAATGCGGGAGGGCTGACTCACACGAGCGTGGCTCTACGCGACGGTCTGGTGGGTGTGGGGCTCCCGTTCGTGGAAGTCCACCTCTCCAACACGATGGCCCGCGAGCGTTTCCGGCGTCATTCTTATCTCTCGCCGGTAGCCAGTGGGGTGGTTCTAGGTTTTGGATCTCAGGGCTATCTTCTAGCGCTGAGAGGGCTCGTGGCCCGAATCACCGGCGAGTAAGAACGCCACATCTCATCGACTGACAGGAAGTTATGGCCTCGACCGCGGATTTTCGTAACGGCTTGGTGTTGGATATCGATGGACAGCTTTGGACCATCGTCTACTTCCAGCATGTGAAACCGGGTAAGGGCGGGGCGTTTGTTCGGACCAAGCTCAAGAACGTTCTCAGCGGCGCGGTGGTGGACAGGACGTACCGCGCCGGGGAGAAGGTGACCGACGTTCGACTCGAGCGCCGCCCCGTGACCTACAGTTATTCGGACGGGCAGCTCTACCACTTCATGGACCAGCAGACCTACGACATGATTCCGATCTCTGGAGAGCTGCTTGGGGAAGACCAGCTCAGGTACCTGAAAGAGAACATGGAGTGTGAGGGCCTGGTCCATGATGGCACGGTCATCAGCGTCGAACTCCCTCAGTTCGTGGAGTTGGTGGTCACCCAGACCGACCCGGGATTCAAGGGCGACACGGCCCAGGGCGGCACGAAACCCGCGACCCTCGAAACCGGTGCTGTAATTCAGGTGCCCCTCTTCATCGAAGAGGGAGAGATGGTCAAAGTCGACCGCCGGGAAGAGAAATACCTGACTCGAGTGTCGTCATGATGGATCTGGACTTTGTTCAGAGCCTCATCAAGGCCCTCGACGAGAGCGGTCTGGATTCCATCGAGATCGAGCGAGGAGGCACGCGTATACGTCTCGCCAAGACGCCTTCCGCCAGTGGTGGAGCCACCGTGGAAGTACATGGGGGCTCGGCGCCGGCGCCCGTACCGATGGGCTCTCCGCCCGCACCTGCCGTCGCCCCCGAGGGGCCTTCCGAGTCCGCGTCGGGAGATTCCGGGCTGATCGAGATCACGTCTCCCATGGTGGGCACCTTCTATCGGGCCCCCGCTCCCGATGCTTCGTCCTACGTCAAACTGGGTGACGCCGTCTCGCCGGGTGACACCCTTTGTATCCTCGAGGCCATGAAGCTCATGAATGAGCTGGAGTGTGAGGTCTCAGGCGTCATTCGTGAAATCTGTGTCGAGAGCGGCGAGCCCGTAGAATACGGGCAGGTACTGTTTCGCGTTTCTCCGTGATGGGCCCCGAGGGCGGCCGCCTTCGGTCCATCCCCCTTTCCGATCATCCTCCTAGAGGTGCGCTGGGTTGTTCAACAAGCTCCTGATCGCCAATCGTGGTGAAATCGCGCTGCGCATCATCCGGGCATGCCACGAGCTCGGTGTGAAGACGGTGGCCGTATACTCGGAGGCGGACCGCGAATCGCTCCACGTCCGCTTTTCCGACGAGGACGTTTGTATCGGTCCGGCACCGGCGAAGGACAGCTATCTGAACATCCCCCAGATCATATCCGCTGCGGAGGTGACGGGGGCCGAAGCCATCCATCCTGGGTACGGCTTCTTGGCGGAGAACGCCGAGTTCAGTGAAATCTGCCAGCGCTCGGACATCGTGTTCGTGGGCCCGGGCCCCGATCAGATCCGTGCCATGGGCGACAAGGCGACTGCCCGTCGGACGATGACGGACCTCGGTGTGCCCACCGTACCGGGTTCGGACGGCGTCATATCGGATCTCGACGAGGGTGAGAAGGTCGCTGCCAAAATCGGATTTCCGGTCATGATCAAGGCCTCCGCGGGTGGGGGAGGCAAAGGGATGCGGATCGCTCTCGATGCAGCGTCTTTTGCCCAGATGTTCCAGGCGGCACAATCAGAGGCGGAGGCCGCGTTTGGCGATCCGGACGTCTACCTCGAGAAATGTATCGTCCGACCGAAACACGTCGAGTTCCAGGTCTTCGGGGACCAGCGGGGCAGGGTCGTCCACCTCGGCGAACGAGATTGCTCCATCCAGCGCCGACATCAAAAGCTGATCGAGGAAGCTCCTTCGCCGGCGCTGACACCCGAGTTGCGAAACAAAATGGGTGAGGCGGCCGTCCTGGCTGCAAAGGGGATCGAGTATGTGGGGGCCGGTACTGTGGAGTTCCTCGTCGATTCCGATGGATCGTTCTATTTTATCGAGATGAACACGCGGATTCAGGTGGAGCACCCGGTCACTGAAGTCACGACGGGACTCGATCTGGTCAAGGAGCAGATTCGAGTTGCCGCCGGTGAACCCCTGTCGTTCCCCAGCGAGATCCCCCAGGTGCGGGGGCACGCGATCGAGTTTCGCGTGAACGCCGAGGATGCCTTGCGGAATTTCGCACCGTGCCCAGGCCTGATCACGACCTTCCATCCTCCCGGTGGACCCGGTGTTCGGCTCGATACGCATCTGTACAGTGGTTATCAGGTGCCGCCCTACTACGATTCACTGCTGGCAAAGTTGATCGTCAGCGGCAGAGATCGGGAAGAGACCATCGTGCGCGCGCGGCACGCGCTGGAGTCCTTCGTGATCGAAGGGATCAAGACCACGATTCCGTTTCTCGCCGAGATTACGCGGAATGAGAAATTCATGGCCGGGGGGGTGGATACCGGATTCGTGGATGATTTTCTGGCTGAGCGCGCGGCCGGCTGATGAGGATCGACGTACATTTCGAGCCCGCCGCCCCACTGCCCGACCTGACCGGCAGCACGGTCGTCGTGATCGACGTCCTACGTGCGACCAGCTCGATGGTGGAAGCGCTCGTCAACGGCGCCCAGGGTGTCTATCCGGCTCCCTCGACCGAAGAAGCGATCAAGTTGGCGTCTTCCCTCGGACGGGAGGACACGATTTTGTGTGGCGAGGCACGCGGACTCATGATCGAGGGATTCGACCTCGGAAACTCTCCTCGGGAGTTCTCTGAGGAGAGGGTGGCGGGTAAGCGGTTGGTAATGAGCACCACGAATGGCACTCGCGCTTTCTCCTTGGTCGAAGACGCGGTGAGGGTCTTGGCCTGCAGCTTCATGAATCTGAGCGCGGCGGCTGCGGTGGCGATGGAGGCCGATTCGATCGTCGTCCTGTGCGCCGGAATGGGCGGGTTGTTCTCTCTCGACGACGCGGTCTGCGCGGGAGCCCTGGTGCAGCGCATCCGGTCTACGGCCGAAGTCGACGTCGAACTGAACGACGCCGCGATGGGAGCCGTGGAGATGGCCCTGACGTTCCGCATCAACGCTGATTTCCTGGCATCGACTTCGACCGGCCAACACCTGATCGAGATCGGACTCCGAGAGGATCTGAAGATCTGCGCCGAAATCGATCGCCACTCCGTAGTGCCTGAGATGGACGACCGGGTCATCCAGTTGCGTTCCAGGCCTGCGGGGTCCTCCGGTTCCGAAAGCTAAGATGCTGTCTCAGAAGCAACAGCGAGACATCGCCGCCGTAGGCTTGTTGGTGTTGGGGCTCTTTCTTCTGGTGGCCCTGATCCCCGTGTCGATGCCTGGCCTGAGGGGTGTGGAGTTTCCCGAGGGTAATGTGATGGGTGTGGTCGGAGCGGCGATCCGGCGCGTGCTGACCGGCGCCGTAGGGATTGCGGCGTTTTTTCTTCCCGGCCTCCTCGTTCTCGCCGGGCTCAGGGCCAGCGAGTCGCTGTCGGTGAGGTGGACGACCCGCCTCTCGATTCTTCTGGCTGGCCTGCTGTTGATCGTGCCCATGGGTCTCGGGATCCTCGGCCGGGACGGGGCGACGGTGGGCCGATGGGGTGAGCTGGCCGGTCCTTTCCTGGTGACAGCGTTCGGTGTGCCAGGGGCGGTCCTTCTCGTTCTGCTTCTCCTCGTGACTCTATCCGTGGGCACAATAGGGTGGAATCCGATCGCGTCCTTGATGCGCGGCATGGCCCAAGGAACGGGACTCATGGCGCGCGCGGCTCGCTCCCTTTTCTCCATGGGGGAACGTCTCAAGGCCCGGTGGGACCAGCGTTCGAAAAATCGCATGGAGCGAACGCCGCCGATGGATCTCTTGAAGGGTGATGGGGCGTCCGAGCGGGAGGACGACTCCGAAGACGTCGGTGACGCCGTGGACGATGATGCGTCCGGCGAGGCGTTCGAGGGGGATCTGGAGGTGGTCGGTCGGGATGGGGAGGGGGGCGGAGGAGGCCCACCCGACGACCCGTTTGCGGAAGGAGAAGTCTCCGACACCGGACTTCCCCCCATGGAGTTCATGACGGCTGCGGATGACGAGCATCGCGATGACATGGAGCAGGAGCTCGACGCGTTGGGCGAGGTCCTTATCGAAAAACTGCGGACGTTCAACGTCGAATGTACGATCGGCGGCCGGACGACGGGGCCGGTGGTCACGCAGTACGAGGTAATCCCCGCGCCGGGTGTGAAGGTGAACAAGATCGCGAACCTCGACGCCGACCTCGCCCTGGCGATGAAGGCGAAGAGCATTCGGATCGTTGCGCCGGTTCCCGGGAGGGGGGCGGTCGGCGTGGAGATCCCCAACCCCTCGCCGGAGGTGGTTCGCCTACGCGACATCCTCGACTCGCCGACCTACCAGAACAGTCGCGCCGAACTCCCGTTGGCGCTGGGCAAGGATCTCAACGGGCGGCCCTACGTGGCCGACCTCCGTGACATGCCTCACATCCTCATCGCGGGTGCCACGGGGTCCGGTAAATCGATCTGCCTCAACACGATCATCACGAGCTTGGTCTACCGCCACACGCCCAAGACCCTGAGGCTCCTCATGGTCGATCCCAAGATGGTGGAGCTCTCTACGTACCGACTACTGCCGCATCTGCGCCACAAGGTGGTCACGGACCCGCGGGATGCCGCGGGTCTTCTCAAGTGGGCGGTCCTGGAGATGGACCGCCGGTACAACCTGCTGAGCGCGAACGGTGTGCGCTCGATCAGAGAGTTCAACGAACGTGTAGAAGAGGGCGCGCCGCTCCGACGTTTCGAGCCGAGGGGGGGCGACGACGATTCCGGGATCTACGACGAGGGGGTCATGCCTTACATCGTGGTGGTCGTCGACGAGTTGGCGGACCTCATGATGACCGTGCAGAGTGAGGTAGAGCGGCCACTCACCTATTTGGCACAAAAGGCCCGGGCCATCGGGATCCACTTGATCGTAGCCACCCAGCGGCCGAGTGTGAACGTGGTCACCGGCCTCATCAAGGCGAACTTTCCGGCCCGCATCGCTTTCCGTGTGGCGTCGAAGACCGATTCACGCACCATCCTCGACCAGAACGGCGCCGACAGTCTTCTCGGCAACGGCGATATGCTTTTTCTACCCCCGACCACGAGTGAGCCGATCCGGATTCAGGGCGCCTACATCTCCACGGCGGAGACCGATCGGATGATGGCCTGGTACCGGGACCAGATAGAGCTACGAAACAAAGCCCTGGACGAGACCGAAGCGGCGGAGGAATCCGATATTCTGGAACAGATGCGGGCTTACGAGCACGAGGCCGAGATGGCGGTCGGGGCCGAAGGCGCGGGAGATTGGGATGACCTCTTCCGCGCGGCGGGCGAGGTGTGCGTGCAGCATCAGCAAGGTTCGACGTCGTTGCTCCAGCGTAAGCTCAAGGTGGGGTACGGGCGGGCCGCCCGGATCGTGGATCAACTGCATGACGCCGGCATCCTGGGGCCGCCCGAGGGTTCGAAGGCGAGGGAGGTGCTCGTCGGGCTCGACGAGCTCGAGACCATCTGCGGGCACCGGGGATTGTGATGAGGGAGAGAGTGCGGGCCGGCTTCCGCTCGGAGCGGGTCCGACGCGTGTGTGTTCGAGACGGGCCTGGTGACACGTGTGGTCGGAACGGGCCTGTCGCCTGCTGTGTATGGACGGCGTATGAACAAGTCGTCCCACATCCGATAATCAAGGTAAGGTTATGAAGAACCCGGCCCTTTTGATGCTGCGGACCCTGATGGTTTCGGTGCTGCTGGTCTCATCCGTCTCGGCGCCGCGGTCGCTCCATGGCCAGGACGCGCAGGCCTACCGAGCGTTGTACGCCGCGAGCGAGCGCTACTACGGCCTCCAAACCCTCTGCGCCCACTTCCAACAGGACATCGAGCTCACGCTCCTCAGACGAACGATTGCGAGTGAGGGCAGGGTCTGCATGCGGCAGCCCAATGAGTTTTCCATGCACTTCTCCGACCCGGACGGCGATCTGTTGGTCGTGGACGGGGAGTTCGCCTGGACCTTCTATCCCAGTACGGATGACAAGCAGGTGATACGATGCTCGGTGGAGGGCGGTGGGGCCGGGAGCAACTTTTTCAGCAACTTTCTGGACGATCCGCGCGGGCGGTTCGAAGCGGTGCATGAGGGCCGAGAGCCGATGGGTGCGGGCGTGTCCCACAAGATCGCCTTGGAGCCAAAGGAGACCGGGGGTTCGCGGTCCGCGGACTTCCGTTCCGCGGTCGTTTGGCTCGACGTCGACAGCAACTTGATCACGGCCTTGGAAATCCACGACACGAACGAAACGATCCGGTGGTTGCGGCTCACGGACATCCGTGTGGACATTGAAATCGCGGAAGAGGTATTCCGCTTCGTGCCACCCGAAGGTACACACGTGTTTACGCCCCCCGGATGCGAAGGGTGATTCCGGGATGAAAACCTTGCCGGTCTTCCCTCTGGCCCCCGATCCGATTCGGCCCGAGGTGTCGCGAGACGCCGAGGCGGTGCGCTTGACCGTCGAGCCGATCGGGCCCTTAGGCGGCCCCCAAATCGGCCTCGTGACGCTGGGGTGCGACAAGAACACCGTGGATTCAGAGAAGATGATGGCGGCGTTGGTGGGACACGGCGCGCGTGTGTCGTCCGACATCAGCGGTGCCGACGTGGTGGTCGTGAACACTTGCGGGTTCATCGAATCGGCCAAGGAGCAGTCGATCGAGACCATCCTGGAGGCGTGCCGGCTCAAGGAGGAGGGGCGGGTCCGCGCGGTGGTCGCCGTGGGATGTATGGTCCAGCGGTACAAGGACGAGCTCCGCTCCGAGATTCCCGAGGTCGACCTCTTTCTGGGCCTCTCGGAGATGGCTTCTCTGATACCGGAACTGCGCCGCGCTGGTTTTCTCCCGGATTCCCCGGCGGGGGCGACGGGGGCGCCGACGGACGTGCCGACGATGGAGCGACCGCTTCGGATCCTCTCCACGGAGACACCCCACACCTCCTTTCTCAAGATCAGCGAGGGATGTGACCACACCTGTGCGTTCTGTGCCATCCCCAGCTTTCGTGGGTTGCACCGGTCGGCGCCGCTCCCCGAGTTGGTTCTGGAGGCCCGGGCTCTGGTGCGTCAGGGTGTGAGAGAGCTGAACATCATCTCCCAGGACACGACCTGGTATGGGCGGGATCTACGGCGAAAGGACGACGCGGCGCCGCTCCTCCCGGAGTTGCTGCGGGCCCTGGTCGCCGAGACGGACGTGGAGTGGCTTCGCCTGTTCTACATGTATCCTTCGGGTATCACCCGTGAGATGGTCGAGTTGATGGCGCAGGAGGATGTTCTCCTCCCCTATCTCGATATGCCGCTCCAACACGGAAGCGACAGAATTCTCGAGTTGATGCGTAGGCCGGAACGGCAGGCGGTCATACGGGAGCGTGTCGCCTGGATCCGGGAAGCGATACCGGACATAACCCTCCGGACGACCGTGATCGTAGGATTTCCGGGGGAATCGGAGGACGATTTCCGCGACATGCTGGACCTCCTGGAGGAGGTTCGCTTCGATCGGGTGGGGGCGTTCACGTATTCGCTGGAGGACGGCACTCCAGCGGCTGACATGCCTGACCAGATCCCGGACTCTCTGAAGCGGGAGCGCCTCGAGCAGCTCATGGACGTTCAGCGCCTGATTTCTGCCGAACGCAACGAGGCACTGATCGGCCGAAGGTTCCGGGCCCTGGTCGATGAAGTGGTGGACGACCCCGGCCCGTTCGGGGCCGCGGCGGCCGGTCGGCCGGTCGGTGTCGCTCGGACGGTCGGCCAGGCCATCGAGGTAGACGGCGTCACCCACCTGAGTCCTTTCGATGGGCTCGCACCCGGACAGCTAGTGACGGTGGAAATCGAAGATGCGGAGGAGTACGACTTGATCGCGCGTGTTGTGGACGAGGAATGACCGATGGACTGTGGACTCGGGCACAGGCGGTAATCCCGGGAGGCGTCAACTCGCCCGTGCGTTCCTTCCGTTCGGTGGGAGGGGAGCCGTTTTTCGTGGAGCGTGGGGAGGGCGCCTACCTGTTCGACACCGAAGGTCGCCGCTACGTGGACTACGTTCTGAGTTGGGGTCCCCTCATCCTCGGCCATGCCCATCCCGTAGTCACGGAAGCGCTGGAGCGGCAGCTCGGCCGCGGCACATCATACGGCGCTCCGACGGAGGCCGAGGTGGAGCTGGCAGAGCGCATCGTCCGTCTGGTGCCGACCGTGGAGATGGTTCGGCTCGTCAACAGTGGAACCGAAGCGACCATGACCGCGCTCCGGCTCGCTCGGGCGGCGACCGGTCGTCCTTTGTTGTTGAAGTTCACGGGTTGCTACCACGGGCATGCCGATGCCTTTCTGGTCGCGGCCGGGAGCGGCGTGGCTACGCTCGGTCTCCCGGACTCTCCTGGCGTACCCGAAACGGTGGCGGCCGAGACTTTGGTGCTTCCGTTCAACGACCTCGCCGCGGTCGAGACCCTGTTCGGCACGAGGGGGGATGACATCTCCAGCGTGTTCGTCGAACCCGTGGTGGGTAATTCGGGGTTGATTCCGCCCGTGGAGGGATTTCTGGAGGGCCTGCGCACCATAACCGAACGGCACGGCGCGTTGTTGGTCTTCGATGAAGTCATGACCGGATTCAGGGTTGCCCTGGGGGGCGCGCAGGAGCGATATGGGATCGAACCCGATCTCACCACGTTGGGCAAGGTCATAGGAGGCGGGCTTCCCGTCGGGGCCTTCGGTGGCCGCAGGGACCTCATGGAGCAGATCGCGCCTGCCGGACCCGTGTACCAGGCCGGCACCCTATCCGGGAATCCGCTCGCCACGGCTGCTGGAAACGCTCAACTTCGTTACCTCGAAGAGGAAGACCCTTTCGGCGACTTGGCCCACGCTGCCGAGCGACTGTCTCGCGGTGTCGTGTCGGCGCTGACCGAAGCGGGGATTCCGGCCACCGGATGTTCCGTCGGGTCGATGTGGGGGGTGTTTTTCAGCCAGGAGCCCATCCATTCCTTCGAGGAGGCTCAGGGCGCGGACCTCGACACCTTTCGGGTCTTCCATCGGGCGTGCCTCGATCGCGGTGTGTTTCTTGCGCCGTCTCCTTTCGAGGTCGGATTCGTATCCACGGCGCATACCTCGAGTGTCATCGACGAGACGCTCGAAGTTGTGCGGGCCGCCGCACGAGAGGTTGCGGCACTCTAGCTTGCGGCACTCTAGGTTGCGTAACGAACTGACGATCGCGGACTGAGTTTCGACACGGAGGTGAGGTGCGGATGATGAGGTGCGGATGATGAGGTGTGTGAATGGGATGAAGATGGTGATTGCAGTGACGGTGGCCGGTGTGCTCGTCACGTCGGCAGTGCCACGGGAAGGTCAAGCCCAGGAGCTGGCAGACTACGACTACGAGAACCTCTCGTTCCGGGGTATTTCCTTCGACGTCGGGTATCTTTATGCCGACAAGGTCGAGGATACTCGGACCTTGGGAGTGCGATTCGATCTGGGGTTCCTCGGGCCCGGCTTCAGGCTCATGCCGGGGGTCACGTACTGGGAATCCACGCTGGCCCAGACCGAGGTGGATGAGTTCGAGACTCGACTCGGCGAGCTCACAGAGGACCAGGGAGGCACGGTTCCGCCAGGCGGTTTCGATCTCGGTGTCATCGACCGGAGCGACGTCGTGTTGAGCCTGGATGGCCATTATGTATGGGCGGTGCCGTTGAACCTGTTCTTCTCAGCGGGAGTTGGGTTGTCCGCGCACTTCCTCAACGGCTCGGGTGTCGCGATCGACGACACCTTCATCGAGGACCTGCTCGACTCGGTATCCGCGGGCTTCAACCTCCATGCGGGCTTGGAATTTCCGATCACGGATCGTGTGCGCATCAGTGCAGGATCCAAGGTCGAAGCCCTCGGCGATCTCAACTATGTCGAGTTTCGGGGAGGGCTGTCCTTCATCTGGGGCGGGTTGGCACAGGAGGAGGACCGGTGATGTCCGCGTCAGAACGCGACCCTGTGCAGGTCGGCATCTTGGGTGTCGGAGCGATCTCGCAGGTCATACATCTCCCCATTCTCTCGGAGCGCCCCGACGTCGATGTTATTGCCGTCTCCGATCCTGATCGCCCGAAGGCGGAGACACTCGGGGCGCGATTTGGAGTGCCCCGCGTTCTGTCGAGCGAAGAAATCTTGAGCGACGACCAGGTCCAGGCTGCGGTGATCTGTACTCCGAATCATCTCCACGAGTCGTTGGCGATCGAGGCCTTGGAGAATGGCAAACACGTCCTGGTGGAAAAGCCTTTGGCGATGAGCGCGGATGGCGTGCAGCGGGTGCTGGACGCGGCGGCCGCCTCGGGGTGCCACCTCGCCGTAGGGATGCACCACCGATTCCGACCCGACGTGGGCGCCCTTACGGCTTTCGTGGCCGGGGGCGAGCTGGGCGAGGTCTACGCGGTGCGCGCCAACTCGCTCACGCAGAGGATGCCCGCCGTGGCCTCCACGTGGCGGCAAGAACCGGAAGAGGCTGGTGGAGGCGCGCTCATGGACTTGGGTGTGCCGACCCTGGATCTCGCGCTCTGGCTCGTGGGTTATCCTCGGATCACCCGGGTGACATCCGTCTTCCGGACTGGGGAAGCCGAGGTCGAGGAAGCGGCCACCGTGTTCGCGGTGTCCGAGTCCGGCATCGCGTTCAGCGTCGAGGTGAGCTGGAACCTCTTTGCCGAGGCGGACCGGCACCGTGCCCGGGTAATGGGCACGGAGGGCTCAGGCTCCCTGCCGCCGCTGAACATCAACAAGCAATTGGGTGGACGACCCACGGACGTGACGCCGCGCCAACCCAAGGCCCGGGGTGGCGAACACCGATTCCAGAACGCCTATCGCCGCCTTCTGGATGAGTTCGTGCGGGCGGTGCTCGGTGAAAGTGACGTCCCCGCTCCCGTCGAGCAGGTCCACTTGATGGAGGTCGTCTCGGCGGCCTATCGATCAGCCAGGGAGGGCCGGGAGATCCATCTTGGTGAGGACTGAGTTGCGCCGTACGCTCTGGACCCCATGTCCAGCACGGGCCGTTTATTGGGCTCTAGTCGTTTTCTTGGCGGGGGCGGGTCCGGGCCCGGGTCCGCTCAGCGCCCAAGTTAGCGCACCACCTACGGTCGAGTCGGATGCCCCACCCGGCTCCCACCTCGAGGTCTCGCTGATGACGATCGGCCCCGGGGACGCCGTCTGGGAACGCTTCAGCCACAATGCTCTCGTCATTCGAGATAATCGGGCTCAAACGGAGCCCGCGTACAACGTAGGGATCTTCGACGCCCACGACGAGGACTTCATGC
>JADFNK010000067.1 GCA_022563405.1 Gemmatimonadota bacterium
GCGTAGCAGGTGTTGCCGCCGGCCCGGTAACAGGGCCATCCACCGCGGTAGTACCAGCAGCGCGTGTCCTGCGCCAGGTTACCCGCGATCGTACCCCGGTTTCGAATCTGGGGCGTCGCGATCTGGACGGCAGCGTCCGTAAGAACACTATAGTTCGCCAACAGCTCGGGGTGTGTGGCCACTTCCGTGAGCGTGGTCATCGCACCGATTTCCACTCCGTCGGCCGTGACACGCACACCTTTGAGCTCATCGACATTGACGAGATCGACCACGGCCGTCGGCGTTATGACCCGTTCCTTCCACCAGTCGAAGCTGTCCATGCCGCCGGCCAGCACCCACCCTTCGTCACCGTACTGCACCAAGAGCTCGATCGCATCCTCGGCGCTGGTCGGCTGGAAGAGCTCGAACGCCGGGATCATATCTCTGATGATCGCCATCTTCGCTATCTCCCTTTAGACGTGAAGGTCGAGGGGGCCGTACGCTGGTTCGCGGCCCTCGAGTTCTGCAAGTAGGACATCCGGTGTGAGCGGTGTCCGGCAAAGACATACTCCTTCCATGGCATCGGCGATCGCCGACGTAAGAGCGGCTGAACCGGCTCCCACGCAGGGCTCTCCGATGCCTTTCGCCCCCACCGGGCTCTGTGGATCCGCGATCCCCACGGCCTCCCACTGCATTTCGAGCGGGACGTCGAGAATTCCCGGTGGTCGAGCCGTGTAGAAGCGTTTGGCGAACGTCACGCCCCACACCGGGTCGAAGACCCATTTTTGGCTCATCGCGATCCCCATCCCTTGGATGGATCCGCCTAGGATCTGGCCCCCGAGACCTCTCGGATGGACCACCACTCCGCAGTCGGTGGTTGCCGTGTAGTGGATGAGATCGACCTTACCGGTTTCGATATCCAACTCCACCTCGGCGAAGCCGACCACCCACGATTGGAGTCCACCTGAACCGCCAAAGGTGTCCCTTGCCGCCGCCACGAGGCCTTGACCGGCCAACCCCGTAACCGACGCCTTGGTCATGGCGTTGAGGTTGTCGGCGAACTCCTCGCCGCTATACCGTCCGCCGAGCTCGATCGCCCTGGTCGCAGCACGCGCGAGGGTCATTCCCTGCGACGGATTGGAGCGACGATAGACACGCCCGTCGGACGTTTCGTAGTCCTCGGGCCGGCCACCGAGATCCCTCGCGGCGATGGACTGCAGCTTCTCCTTGGCGTCCAACCCGACCGCATGATTCGCCCTGGTGTGGGCATGCGTCGTTTGGCTACCGGCCTGGATGGAACTCCAGGGCAAGTGGCGACTCGTGTCGCCAAAGACGACCTCGACCTGATCCCATGTGACGCCCAGGACGTCGGCCGCCGCACGAGCGGTGTCGGAGGTCGAATTGGTACCCAGGTTTCCGATGCCCTGATGGATTTCAACTATACCATCGGGCCGGATCACCAAGAGGCCGTCGAACCCGCGGCTTCCCGCCGTGTACGGGCTCACTCCGACGCCGATACCGGTCCTCTTCGTTCCGTTCAGCTGACCACTGCGGGCGATTCTCTCTTCCCAATTAAAGAGTTCGCGCCCTAGGTCGATCGCTTCTTTGACGTAAACACTGGTGAGTTGGCTGCCACGAGGTCCGTAACGAACGTCGCTCTCCGGGGCGTTCATCTTCCGAAGCTCGAGACGATCGACTCCGAGCTCTCTGGCTGCCTTGTCCATGAGTGGCTCAAGCATCCCGATGATCTGGGCACCACCCGGGCCTCTCTGGGCCGCTTTGGGCGGCGTGTTCGTGAACACACCCACACCGCGGAATCTCATGTTGAGCGGCGTATAGGTGAGGGAAGCGGTGCTAGCCGACGAACCTTGGTCGCCTCCGCCGAACGGGCCGCCGTCACCCAACGCTGCAAAGTCGAGTGCGGTGATACGGCCGTCAGCCCTGAAGCCGATCCGAACCCGGGCCTGCATACCAGGCCGGGCACGGCCGAGGTAGTTCTCCTCGGCCCGTGTGATCCGGAGCATGACCGGACGGTTGATCTTGCGGGACAACAGCGCCGGCACCAAATCGATCTGGCTGCCGCTGATCTTACTCCCGAATCCCCCCCCGCAGTACTCGCTGATCAGGACCACATCTTCTATGTCCAAGCCGAGCCGGCCGGCGACCGCGCGTCGGGTCTGTACCAAGCTCTGTGTAGACGCGTGCATGAAGAGCTTCCCGTTCTGCCAGTACGACATCGAAGAACGTGGCTCCAACGGGTGGTGCGAGAGCGACTGGTGAACGATGGTCTCGTCGAGAATTATTTCCGCTTCGGCAAAACCCGCCGCAACGTCCCCGATCTCCCATCCCTGTGTCCACTTCCGCCCGCCCTCAACCACTTCGCCGTCCGCGTCCAACTCGTCGTCGGGCATCGGCATGCTGCCTTCCGGCGCATTGTCGAAGTCTTCCTGGGTCCACTTGAACGAGACGAAGTCTCGGCCCAGCCTCGTGTTTCCTTCTACTCGCGCGTCAGGGCTGCCGGGCCGCAGGCTGTCCAAGGGGTCCAGCGCGAAGGGAAGGGGCTCGAAGTCGATCTTGACCAGCTCGATCGCATCCGCCGCGGTGGTCTCGTCGACCGCCGCGATCGCGAGGATGGCCTCACCCTCGTAGTGCGGGTGGTTCGTGAGGCACTGCTCACCAGTTGCGGACTGAGGCACCTCATCGGCCGTGAGCATGCCAACCACGCCGTCCAGAGCGAGCGCTGCGCTCGCGTCGATGCGCGTGACGCGGCAGTGCGGCATGGGACTCGCCAGCAACTTGGCGAACACCATACCGTCCGCCCTGAAGTCCTCCGAGTACCTCGCCCGTCCCGTGATCTTCGCATGAAGATCGGGAGGAGTGATATCTTGTCCTACCAGTTTTTCAGCCATCATCGCCCCCTTATGCTTGCTGCCGCGAGTACTCGGCGGCACGCATGGCGGAAGTCAGGATCTTGTCGTAGTCGGCGCACCGGCACAGGTTGCCGGAGAGCGCCTGAGCGCATTCTGCACGAGTGGGGTTCGGGTTGGCCTCGACCATCGCCACCATGCTCATGATGAAACCCGGGGCACAGAAAGCGCACTGGAAGCCACCCTCGTCCAGGACCGCCTGCTGCACCGGGTGCAGCGTGCCGTCCTCGGCCTCGAGGCCCTCGATGGTAATGATCTCACTCGTACGAACGGTGTGGGTGAGCACCGAGCAGGAATAGCTGTTCACCCCGTCGATGAGTACGGTGCAAGCCCCACACTCCGCACGGTCGCAGCCAAGCTTGGTGCCGGTAAGCCCCAGCTTATAGCGTAGCGTGAAGGCGAGCGTCTCTTGGCTCATTACGTCCACGCGCCGCTGTTGGCCGTTGACGTTCAGCGTGATGAGTCGTTCGACCGACCCCTGAGCCAGAAGAGCCCCGAGTAGGGGCTGCGGTCCTTTGAAGAGATAGCTCGCCGATGAGGTCGCCGCACCTGTCGCGATGACCCCCATGATGAACTTTCTTCGGGTGACCGTACGCTCCGGAGTGCCGATGATCTCGACGTCGCTCATGGAGCCTTACCTCCTTGGAATATCAATCCCGTGAAGACCTGACGAGCGGCCCTGTCCGCCCAGCGAACCATAATAAGCGAGGATGTGCCAGAAGGCGAGCCCTATCGAGAATGATTCTCGGGGGGCCCGAGCAGGTCGTGCGAGGTCCTACGGGAAACTCGAGGGTAAGCCACTTCGATCCGGTGGACCGGGGCTCCCTTCATCGCCCAGCGGTGAACCCCGAGGAGCATATTCTCGTATCAATCAAAAGAGGCCCCAGTGCAATGTGCAGCCTGGGCTGGAGTGCAACCTCTAGCGACCGGTGGGCGTCCTACAGTAGACTGACAGGTCGGTGGGCCCTACAGGAATAGTGAATGCCATGCCTTCTTGGATCTGGGCTGTAGCCCTGGCCCTCATAATTGGATCCGTCTCGACGCGCGCCTGGTGGGTCGAGCGAAAAAAGCGCCTCGTCGCCGAGCGCCGGGTCGTCGAACGCCCGAACTCTTTTTACGCATCGAAGGCGGTTCACAGCCAAGAGGACGAGGAGTGGTGGCGACGGATCGAGCTCGAGCGTCTTCATGAGCTGAATCGGGAATATGTCGAGCGGCTCCTTCGCCAGATCGACGCATCAGGCGTCGGTACACTTTCGAAAGACGAGCGAGCGTTCATGGAGCGTATGGCCAAGATCGACGCACCGCCGCGCCCGGGCGTCCGCCCGCCGAGTGACCCTTGGCCCAGCCCGGCTTGACCGACCAGCCGAGACAATTCTGGGACGCGACCCTATTGCCTCGCAACACTTTGCCTCGCTCCTACCAGCCAGCCTCGTCCGTCAGCACCGGCGGGACATCCTCGAGGGCGGTCTCCTCGTTGAAGAGCTTGAAGCCCCGAGCCTGGTAGTTCTCCATCGCCTTGGGGCTATCCAAGGAACACGTGTGAAGCCAGACCCGCTGCGCTCCGGTACGAAACGCCCGCTCCACCGTATCAGACAAGAGAATCCCGCCGATCCCCCTTCCCATGAATTGGCGGAGTAACCCAAAGTAGACGATCTCAACCGACTCTTCAGGCTGCCGCTCGAGCTCGACGTAGCCCGCGATCGCTCCGCCCAGATAGGCGATCCAGACCTCGACTTCCGGCCGTTCGAGGTGGGCCAACCACTTCGAATACGGCCAGCTCAGCCGGTCGCTCCAGTGCCAGGTACGTCCCACCGCCGTGTAAAGGAACCGCCCCAGTTCCGGAGAAGCGATTCTGGCCTCCCGGATCTCGAGATCCGGCACTTCCGTTCCGGACGGCGTGAATTCCTCGAGGCTGCGCAGCTCCAGGTAATATGTGGTGACTTGCATTTCCCCCCGCGGATCCTGATCCAACTCCTCCGCAACCCTGCCCAATAGCGAAGGCGCCGTCAACCGGATGCCCGCTCGGAACCAGTCTCTTGTTGGCGGGCAGGGCAGAGGTGAGTATTCAAGCTTTCAGCGCCCCCGCCCGTAGAAGGTTGTCGAAGGAGTACGGCGGTCGCGCACATCTTCTAGGATCTGCATCACTTGAAGCTCGGAAGACGAACCTCCTGGGCCCTCCCCGTGCTGGTAGTGGGCCTCTACTGGGGCCTTCTCGCCGCCGTCGCCGGTGAGATCACGACCAACCACCTGATGTATGGTGGCGCGATTCTCCTCCTCAGTCAGATCAAGCAGCCTTTCCTGCCTCTGGGAGTTTGGCCTCTCGATTTCTTCCTGCCGTTTCTCCTCACCGCGGTCCTGTACGACAGCCAGCGGTACTGGGGCGAGGCTGTGCCGCACGTCGCCGGGCCTTATGCGTTCGAGAAGCGATGGTTCGGAGTCCCCTCGCCGGACGGCACCCTGACGTTGAACGAGTGGTTCGGTCTGCATCTCCACCCTGTCCTCGACTTCATCGCGGGGGGGGTCTATCTGACGTTTATCGGCGTCTTCATACTTCTGGCGGCATATTTCACGCGCCGAATCCACTTCGACACCAGCTCCGAGTCGACGCCTTCCCGCAGGCTGTGGTCGGCACGTGCGGTCGTATGGTCCTTCCTTGTCGTAAACGTTCTGGGTTTTATCACGTGGTTCCTCTACCCGGTTGCTCCGCCTTGGTATGTGGACCTGTATGGGCTGGACACGATCGTTCTCGACGTACCGATGAACCCGGCCCGGACCGTCCGTTTCGACGCATTGTTCGGGACCAGTTTTTTCACCGGGTGGTACGGCGCGGGGTCCAACCCGTTCGGCGCCATCCCCTCCCTCCACGTTTCCTACCCCGTCTTGTCCGTCGTTTTCGCGATGAGGCTCAAGAAATTCCGCGCGTTCACGTTAGTGTTCACGGGCCTGGTGGGTTTCGCGGCGGTCTACCTGAACCACCACTACTTGATCGACGTGCTCCTCGGAGTCGTTTACGGGCTGGGGGCCGCGGCGATCACGATCGCGGGCGCTGAATGGCTGGGCGTTCGCCTATCACCGGCGAGCGATCGGGCCGGCTAGCAGGCCGAGCGGCCCGCTGTACGGCCCGCTGTACTCCCTCGGCGGCCTTCTCAGAGTGGCTACCGCGTTCTGTAGACCGTGGTCCGTCCCTCTCGGTCGAACGCCAAGACCTGATACGGCCGAGCCGGCTGACCGGCGACCTCCATACCAGGTGTGCCGATGATCATGCCCGGAACCGCCAGGCCGACGATGTTGGGCCTGCTCTCGAGCATCGATTTGATGTCGTCGGCCGGCACATGTCCTTCCACGACGTAGCCGTCGATCAGCGCTGTGTGACACGAGGCCAAATGATCGCCCACTCCGTGCTCGGCCTTGATGGCCTGGAGGGCCTCTGTCTCCCTGACGTCGACGTCGAAGCCGCTCTCCTCGAGGTGTCTCACCCAAAGGGCGCAGCAGCCACAGGTCGGGCTCTTGTAAACAGTGATGGTAGGAGCTGCGACCACGGGGGCGCCTCCCCCGAGCGCCGCTGCCACGACGAGCACGAGAGCGCCGCCGCCGACCATCGATGCGAGTCGCATCTTCTTCATGAAACCCTCCGAATCAGGATAGGTGCTGTCATACTCCGAAAAGACGACAGAGTGCCCCTCACGGCCACGCGGAGGGGTCGATGAATTCACATCGCCCGGGACAGGAAAGAGGAAGGTGACTCCGTCCACATCGCTGGGCCGTGCCTCTGCCGATTTGCCATGACCCGCCCGGGGCGAAAGATTCGGCTCATAAGGAACGTCGTCTACAGGTTGAATAGGTGCCACCATGGCTGCGCCGGATCATCAGACCCAGCTCCAAGCGGAGTTGGCCCCGGAGTTCACGATCGTCCGACTGCTGGGCGAGGGCGCCATGGCGAGGGTTTATGTGGCTCGCGAGGCGGCACTCCGGCGGCTCGTCGCCATCAAGGTCCTGAACTCCGAAGTAGCCGAGGACGAGACCGCACGGAAACGATTTGAACGCGAGTCTCGATCCGCCGCGAAGATCCACCACAACAACGTCGCGACCGTACATCGAGTGGGCTCCCTCGAGGACGGGACGCCGTTCATCATCATGGAGTACATCGAAGGGCGGAACCTCGCGGATGAGCTCCAGGCCCAGGGAGTCATGACGATCGAGCAGGCCTGCCAGACTCTGAGCCAGGTGGCCTCGGCGCTGGCGGCGGCCCACGAGAAGGGAATCGTCCACCGGGACGTCAAGCCGGACAACGTCGTAAGAGAGAAGGATTCGGACCGCGTGGTGCTCACGGACTTCGGAATCGCCGCGATCCTGGAGACGGGCACCGAGACGATCACCCGCCTCACCCAACAGGGACAGTTGCTCGGTGATCCACGGTACATGAGTCCCGAACAGCTCCTGGGTGAATCCATCACGGATGCATCGGATGTGTACAGCCTGGGCATCATGGGCTACGAACTTCTTACGCTCAAGGCTCCGTACGAAGGCAACACGAGTGTCCAGCTGGTCACGGCGCACCTGAAAAAGGAGCCGATTCCGCTGCTCACCCTACGGCCCGACGCGGATCCGTTTCTCGGGGAACTGTTGGAGCGGTGTCTTTCCAAGAATCCGCAGCATCGACCTCGCGCGTCCGAAGTCGCCAAGGCGTTGGCGAAGGTTTCGGAGGAGCCGCACAGCCCCGGGCTACGGGACTCCGGCTCGTTCGCTCACCAGACGCTTGCCGAAGTGGCACAAGACGAGCCTGCTTTCGTGGGCTTCGTTCGGGAGTTACGGCGTCGGCGTGTGTTCAACGTGGTGTTTTTCTACGTGGTCACCGCCTTCTCTCTCTTGGCTTTTGGTGCGGACGTGTTCGAATATCTGCCGATGATCCCCGGGGAGCTGGAAACCCAGATGGCCATCCTGGTGGCCCTCACGCTGGGGGCGTTTCCGGTGGTTCTCGTTCTTGCGTGGATGTTCGACGTCAGCTCCAAGGGAATCCAACGGACCGCGTCGGATGTCTCGGGGACGGCAAAGCTTGGCTTCATGAAGTGGGCGGGTTTGGTTCTCAGCTTCCTGCTGTCGGGGGTGGTCGGCTGGTGGCTCTGGCCTAGGCTCTAAGAGCATCGCCGGTCTTGTCACCGGAAGGGACGAATCCAGGGTCCAGTCCACGCCGCAGCCCCAATCCCACCACGATCACGAATGCCAGGAGCCCCAACTCGTCCACGGGTAGGGCCGATACCCGCCGTGGATCGAGGAGCTCGATTACGATGGTGGCGATCAGAACGGCGAGTCCGGCCTCGAGTGGTCTTCTCGACCGGTCCGGGCTCCGGCCGGAGTCCTGCCAAAGGGCGTAGATGGACAGGGCACAGAAGAAGCCGATCAGATAATCCGCTAGCGGGGGCCACCTGGAGGGAATGGCGGTCGCCTGGGTGAGCCGCTCTCCCCATGGAAGCACGACACCGCCGACCTCGAGTACATCGCTGAAGTGTATCGTGGCAGGGGAAACCAGATTCAAAACGACCGCGGTGGCCGCGGCGCCGGTGTAGATCCATAGAAGCCAACGGGCCGACATATGGGTGTACAGGGCCACAAACCATACGATCGCAACGGGTGCCGTGAGTGCGAAGACCGTATGCAGACGGACGGCCCCGACGTAGGCGTCGAGATCGACCGCCCTATAAACACCGAGCGCGGCGTACTCCTGGCCCGCTATCACGAGGCAGGCGAGTCCGAAGAGGCGAAGGGTAGAACTCTTCGACGTTTCCGGCCCTCTGATGGCCGCCGTCAAATACCATCCGCCCACCAGGAGGCAGAGGCCGCCTGCCGCTGCCAGGACGAGAGCGAGGGGCGAATTCATGACCACGAGCTGAGCGATCTCGGAAGGCTATCGAAGAAGTACAGCGACCCTGTGAGCGCGAATTGGGTATCCGTCTCCGAGAGTACTACTTTAGCTGTCATCGTCGGAGGGGTTTAGCCATCATCTTCGGACGTGAAACGACGCGGAACGAGGAGCCATGAACATGAAGCTGAAAATATCAGGAATGACCTGCGGGCACTGCGTGAGCCACGTGAAGTCGGCCTTGGAGGGGATAGAGGGTGTGTCCGAAGCGGACGTCTCGCTGGAGAACCACGAGGCCGAGGTGACACTGTCGGGTGAAGTCATCGATACGGATCTGATCACGGCTGTCGAGGCCGCCGGGTATCAGGCTGAGGTGCGCTAGTGTGGTGTCGCAGAAGTTCGCGAGCTTCTGACTCGGGACACTGAAGTCTGCATGACCGCCCTCACGCATACGCTGGAACGCCGTACGGAAGGCGACGACCACATTCTGGATCTAACGGCCGAGTTGCAGGCGTTGGTCCATGAGAGCGGGATCGGGGTGGGACAGCTCACGGCCATGGTCGTCGGATCGACAGCGGCGCTCACCACCCTGGAGTTCGAGCCGGGCCTCGTGGGTCACGATATCGCGGCCGCCCTCGAGCGTATCGCTCCACGGACCGGAGTTTATGAGCATGAGAAGATGTGGCACGACGACAACGGGCACAGCCACGTCCGCGCTGCTCTGATCGGCCCCTCGCTCGCTCTCCCGATCGTGGATGGAGCCCTCCCGCTCGGAACCTGGCAGCAAGTGGTCCTCGTCGATCTCGACACCCGGCCCCGAAGCCGCCGCGTGGTCGTGAATCTCGTGGGGGAATGAGCCGGCCTAATGAGCCGGCTTATTGGGACACTAGATCTTCTTGAGGATCCAGCTCAGGACCATTTTAACGATCCTTCGGATAATCGTCATCATAAAGCTGGTCGCCTCCTGGGCGAGTCCACGTGTTCACGTACCATCCTATACGAGGGCACCGCGAAAAGGCTTTCCGCCCATCATCGCCGGAGAATCGTTTGGGTCACACGGCCGGAGTCGTCTACCACCTCGACGGGCCCCCGGTAGGTGTCGTTCCCGAGATGGATGATTCTCCCGCCCGGCGCGGTCAGTCGGGCCGGAGCGGAAAAGGTCCCGGTGAACGAGTCTGCTCCTGAACTGTCCACAATGTACCCGAGGTCGGCAAGGGACTCTGTCGTGATCGCGCTCAGGGGATTGGCGACACCGCTCTGAAGCACGGGTGTCATCAGCTCGTTCTCGAGCACCGATTCCCGCCAGTGGGAGTCGGCGGAGCCCTCTTCGAGCATGTTTTCGACAGGCACTTTTTCACCTCCCGTGTACGCCGTGCCTCCAGCCGCGTCGAATGCGGCGACCGCGGCCGCTCCGATAAAGTGGGTGTCGGCCCCCGGGCTGGACGGCAGCGAGGGGTTCACCAGAAGGGTGTCCGAGTCGGGCCACAGCGTTCCGACTCCGAGCACATGCCCCATCTCGTGGAGCGTGAGGGCCCCGAAATCAGCCAGCTCTATGGGACCCAAATCCTCAGAATCGAAGGATATGAAGCCGAGCACGGGCAAACGAGAAATGCTTCGAATCTGGCAGAACCCCGCTTGTCCGAGGGTTCCGCCGGGTCCGTCCAGCGGCCTGATATCGATGAAGATTTGGAGATCATCGACCACCCCGGAAAACTCCGGGTGCTGGACGCCTTCACCGCACGTATTGGCCGGGACGGGCGTGGACGAGAAATCGACGTCGCTGAGGTCGCCTTGCACGATATCCATCCAGCGGTCGGCGGCGGCGATGAGCGCCGAGTCCTGGCTCGGTGTTCCGTGGTTGATGAATACGAGCTCGATCGAAAAATCGGTGTCGTCGATCGACCCGGGATCCGTACCCCCGTCGCCACAACTCAGCAACAGGGAAGACAAAGTGATACCTACCGGAACGCACTTCTTCAACGGCTTTATAATCCTTCTAATCCTTTTGATCAAACTCTGCGGCGGCGCAAAAAGGGACCCACATTTTAGTCCCTCCGCCATAAATCCACGATAATGCTCCACCCCCCACCGGATCAATCGAATCCCCTGTCACTCCTTTACAGCTTCCAGGGCACCAGACGGTGACGCCGGGTATTCCTGGCAAGGACGTGACCAGTCCTCGATGAGGGCGGGAAAGCCCTGGGCGGTCGCATACGTCCCAGCGAACTATGAAGTTCCATATCTGTCCGTTAGAATGCTGCCATGCTCAGTCAGATGTTCGATGGTGTAGGCCTTTCCCAGGCCCTCGCCCAAAGCCCGCTCCTCGCTCTCGTGACCCTCTTCGGGGCGGGACTGGTGACGAGCCTGACGCCCTGCGTCTATCCCATGATCCCGATCACTGCTTCGGTGCTCGTGGCAACCGCGGGTGAGAACGCTTCCCGCTCGAGGGTGATCAGCCTGACGTTCACGTACGCCCTCGGGCTGGCGATGCTTTATGCGACGCTCGGGCTCCTGGCGGGCTTGAGCGGGACCCTGTTCGGTACCATCAGCGCCAACCCCTGGGTCCGACTGGCGATGGGGAATCTGCTTCTGGTGTTCGGTCTGGCGATGTTCGACGTCATTCCGGTGCCCGTGCCCCAACGCCTCCTGCAGTGGGCCGCGAGCAGGAAAGGTGGGTCGTACCCGTCGGTGTTCCTCGCTGGAGCGGTGTCCGGCATCGTTGCGGCTCCCTGCGGCGCTCCCGCGTTCTTCGTGGTACTCACGTGGGTGGCGTCGACCCAAGCTGGCGCGATGGGCTTCCTTTACTTGTTCGTCTTCTCCTTTGGGATGACCGCCTTATTGGTTGCTGTTGGCCTCTTTTCCGGCTTCGGGACGGCGCTGCCCGCCTCGGGCCAGTGGATGGTGTGGATCAAAAAGGGCGCCGGAGTGATTATGATGGTGATGGCTCAATACTACTTCGTTCAGGTGGGGATGGTATGGTGAAAACCGACGACCGAATCCGTAGCTCGCGCCGCCCGAAGGGTGGCCGGCACCTCGTGGGCGCAACCGCTCTGTTTTTGGGCGCCTACGCTCCTTTCGTGGCCGCCCTCTTTTTCGGTGCGCTCTCTCCGACGGCCGCGGTCGCGCAGCAGCGCGGCGAAATTGGGATCGCTTTGGGCGAGCGGCCCGAATTGGTGGAAGTCGAGGATCTGGACGGCAACAAGGTGAGCCTCGTCGATTACCTTGGAGGTCGGCCCGCACTCGTCGAATTCTGGGCGATCTGGTGTGAACTCTGTGAGGCTCTGCACCCGCAGATGGTGGACGTACACGCCCGGTACGGAGACAGAGTCGGGTTTGTTGCGCTCGCCGTCGCCGTCGCCCAATCCCAGCGATCGGTTCGGCGGCACTTGGAGGACACGCCTGCGGAGTTCCCCACGCTTTGGGATGATGGGGGCCGAGCTGTGCGGGCCTTCCTGGCTCCAGGGACGTCGTACATCGTGGTCCTGGACGCTGAAGGCAGGGTCACGTACACGGGGTCGGGAGCCAATCAAGACATCGAGGCCGCAGTGCTGACGGGGCTCGGGTCAGGCGACTGAGGAGGGCCCGGCCGAATCTGGCCGAGCCCTCCTTTTTTTCGCGCCCTAATCTTTTTTACTACTAGTCGTTGTCCGCTTCCAACGGCAACGCAACCTTCGCCACTTCGGCGGCCAACTCGTCGTACGCCGTCGGATCGATTTCACGGAACCGCGACGTGGCAAACGAGACACGCCCTTCCGGATCGACAATAACCACTGCCCGACTTTGGACCATTCCGTTGCCTCTTCGGCCCACGCCGAAGGCTTCGGCGGCGTTACCCTCGGGGTCACTCCCGAACAGCACCGGGAAATCCGCGTCCGCCGCCCATGACGCCAACGCCTCCGGAGAGTCGTTGCTTATGGCGAGGATGGTTACGCCACGTCCACTTCTGAATACGCTTGCGTACTGATCACGGTACGCTTCCATTTGAATTGTTCAGCCAGGCGTCCGCGCTCTGAAGAAAAACGCTATTACCACCACCTCTCCCCGTAAATCCGACAAGCGGACCGGGTCCTGGAGGACTCCGTAGCGTGTGGCGCCCGTAACCGTGATGTCCGGGGCCATTTCTCCGACCGCGATTATAGCGGATGCGTCGGCCTGGGCAGCGGCCGGCTGAACGGAAGCAGCCAAGCCGAGGGACAGGGCGAATACGAACGCCATCATGGATGGCCGCATTCGAATCCTCCTTTCTGAGTAAGACTGACACTGTGTCCGGGCAGTATACACCGAACCATCAGGATGCGCACTATGGCGCCTGGGAAAGGTGATATTGGACGACCTTCCAAGTCCCATCGTCCAGCACGCGCGTTTCCGAATATCGCCAGGTGCCCGTCGCTACTGCCCCGCCAGGCAACGTGACGGATCCTCGGAAAAGTGCGCCCACCACGGCGGCGTCACCGTAGACCTTCACGTTCAGGTCGCTCATGACGACGTCCAATCGGAGACCCGTTATGAACGCGGCTCGAACGGCCAACGAACTGAACCCCTCGATCATATTGGAACGGTCGACGAAGAACCCGCGGGTGTCCTCGTGGTAGAAGTTGGCGTAGGCGGGGACGTCGCGCGCGATCAACGCCGCCAGAGTTGCCTCTACGGCGGCCCGCACGTCGGCTTCCTGGGCGCGCGCTGAACCGGACCCGAGTGAGGACATCAGGCAGCAGGCCAAAATGATGCGCCGGGATTTCACGTGATCGCTTCCTTTCCTATGTTTGGACCTTCCTTCGAAGTATCCTCGGAGTCTTTCTCAGCATCTTCGACCACAAGGAGGCCCTGATGTTCCGTCTCGCGTGGACTCATCCGAAGGCCCACTGGGCCTCTCTGGCCGTGGCAGCTCTGGGACTCGGGGCGGTAGGGGTCTGGGTCGATCTGTCCCCGAAAGTGGAAAGCGACTTCTTCTTCTCGGCGGACGACCCGCAGCTCCAGGTGGCCAATGAGTTGAACGAGCGGTACGGGGGAGGGGGCGAGGAGCTGGTTGTGGTGCGGGCGGAGGATACGGCGGGGGATCCCGAAGCATACCGCGAGCGCATCGGTGAGCTCACGGAGGCCTTCTTGGAGATGGAGGCCGTGACGAGCGTTTTTTCGATCACGACCGACGACCCTGAGGGGAGTCCCATGTTCAGCCGAATCCTTCTCACGCCGGATGAGGCGGCCACCAACCTCATAGTCAGTGTGGACGAGACCGACCCCGAACTTCTTCTCCCTCTATTGGAGGCTGTGGTCGAGGAACACCAAGCGCCTGGTTTGGACGTGGTCATGTCCGGAGTGCCGGTTATCGTCGAGCAGATTCGGCGAAATCTCTTTCAGGATCTCCAGGTCTTCAGCTTGGCTTCCCTTCTCCTGTTCGGTCTGCTTGCGGCGCTGATCTATAGAAACCTGGGGATCGTCGCGGGTGCAATGACGAGCTGTATAACCGCATGCGCGGCCACCCTCCTTATCACCCAAATGATGGGCATCCAGATCGGCCTGCTGACGGCCAACCTCATCACGATCGTCTTCGTGCTGACGCTCTCGCACATCGTCTTTCTGACGGCGAACTGGCGGCGGACCGGAACCCTTGAGCTGACGCCGGATCAGCGAGCGGCCAAGACCGTCTCGCTGACGCTCACGGCTTCTTTTTGGTCCATGGCCACGACGCTTCTTGGTTTTCTGAGTCTGTTGTTTGCTCAGGCCAGGCCCTTGAGAGAGTTGGGGATTGCCGGCGCCGTCGGCGCGGCGACCGCGCTTGCCGTTGCCTATACGATTTACCCCACCTTCTTGGGTCGTGGGTCAGAGGCTACGGTAGCCGCGGCGCCACCCTCTGCCGCGGCGTCCCTGATCTCGGCCCGGCCGTTGAGGCCACTGGGCGTCATCGCGCTCGTCGTCCTCGTCTTGGGGTTTGGTGTTCCGAGGCTCGACACCGACCCCGGGCTCCTCACGTACTTCGAAGAGGGTGGCGACCTCCGGACCGGGCTCGAGCGGATCGATCGAGACGGCGGGAGCAGCACGCTCAACATCGCGATCCGGGATGCCTCTGGAGGCACTCTCACTGACAATGAGGTCTACGACCGCATGTGGGTTTTCCAGAATGCGCTCGAGGCGGACTCGGTGGTGGGTGCGGTCGTGTCGCCGGCAGTGCTGCTGGCGGAGGCCAAGACGTTTCCCTTTGCGGGCTTCTTGAGCCTGAGCGCGCTTTTCGATCTTGCCGAGACGCCGCAGTTCGCGGACCTCGGTGAGATCGTCCAGCAGTACGTGACACCGGAACGGGACGAGGGCCGCTTCTTCCTCCGCATGAAGGAATCGGTGGAGGAGCCCTCGCGGCAGGCGGTCATGGATCGAATCGAGGGATACGCCGTCGAAGCGGGCCTCGAGGTGGTGCAGATGGGAGGGTTGTACGACCTCCAGGCGCAGCTCGGTCGGCTGATCACGTCGAGCCTACGGCTCGGCCTCGGGGGGTTGCTCCTGCTGTTCCTGGGCGTCGCCGTGGTGGTTTCCCGTTCCGCGAAAGTGACCACGATGATGGTGGTGTGTCTTGCCGGGGTTCCACTCGTCGTACTCGGTACGTTCGGCTGGCTGGGCGTGTCGATGGATATCATCACTTCGCCGGCGGCCAACGTCGCCTTGGCCATGGGCGTCGACTCGATGATTCACCTCGTGGTGCGGGTCCGGCACCTTCGCGATGGCGGACTGGCTGAGATGGAGAGTTGGTCCCAGGCTCGGGCCCAGATCATGGGTCCGGTTCTTTCCGCCACGCTGCTCATCTGCGTCGGGTTCGGGATCTTCGGGTTGTCGACGTTCCCACCCACCGGCCGTTTTGGGCTCGCGGTAATCTTGGGCACGATGACGGCCGCCACCATGGCGTTGGTCACCTTGCCGCTCTTTGTCCAGGCGTGGCAAAAGCGGCCACTCCCGGATCCGGAAGTGGCCGCTTCTGGTTAGAAGGCCCTCTAGCCTTGAACAGCCTTCTAGGCCTTCGACAGCCTTCTAGGCTTAAAAGCCTTCTAGGGAAGCGTCAGCGCAATCAACTGCGCCGGTTGCCCGCCGCCGCCCACGGTAAAGACGACGTACTGCTCGTCTTCGTGCATATAGGTCATTGGAAGACTCGTCTGGGTCCCCGGAATCTCCAGGTCGGCGATGATCTCGCCCGTGGCCTTATTGTAGGCGTAGAAATGAGGGTCTCCGCCGTACCCTTCACCCGCCAACACCAGCGTCTTGGTGACCAAGATGCCGGCCCTCGTGGCCTTACCCCACCGGCCGATCTCGACGCCCTCCAGGGCCGGGTTGTTCTTGACCCGGTCGGTCGCATCCCCGTTGGCTTGCATCCAGAGGTGCTCTCCGGTGTTCAGGTCGATGGCGGTGATCCGTCCCCACGGCGGCTTGATCAAGGGGAGCCCCGACCGCCGTGGCCGGGCTGCTGCGCCGCCGCCCCGGCCGCCCCCACGCCCTCGGCCGCCCCCAAAGCCCTGGACGTATCGCATATCCGAGGCGTTTGAAGTCCCGAGTGTCAGCGTGCCACCGTCTGATTTCGAGGCGATGTAGATCACGCCCGTCTCGGGATCGAACGCGCCACCCTCCCAGTTGGCACCGCCGGTTTGACTGGGCATCATCAAGGTGCCCCCTCTGCCGTCGTCGTCCAAGATCGAGGGCGGTGTGTAGAGTGGCCCGATTATCAAGGTCGACAGCCTCCCCTCGGCTTCGGCTCTGAGCTCGGGTGTAAAGTCGATGAGGTCGTCGATCGTTATGCCCTGCCGGTCGAACGGCGCGGGCTTGGTGGGGAAGGGCTGGGTGGGGGAGTACCACTCGCCCGGCACGTTACCCTGCGGAACCGCTCGCTCCTCGATCGGCCAAACGGGCTCTCCCGTGACCCGGTCGAATACGTAGAGAAAGGCCTGTTTGGTAATCTGGGCGACCGCCCTGATGTCCCGGCCGTCCACCGTGATGTTCGTCAGAATCGGCGCGGTGGGGGCGTCGTAGTCCCAGATGTCATGGTGCACCATCTGGAAGTGCCAGATCCGCTCGCCGGTCTCGATGTTCAGCGCCACCAGGCTCGACGAGAACAGGTTGTCGCCGGGCCTATGGCCGCCATAGTAGTCGCCGGTGGCGTCTTCCACGGGCAAGTAGACGTATCCCAACTCCTCGTCGACCGTGAAGGGAGGCCAAACCGCGGCGTTCCCCGTGTATTCCCACGAACCGTCTTCCCAAGTTTCGTTCCCGTACTCGCCCTCCTGCGGGATGGTGTGGAAGATCCACTTCCGCTCACCCGTCCTGACATCGTAACCACGGACGTGCCCGGGAACGTTTTCCATCGAGGGCGGGCGCGAACCCACCGCAAGCGCAGCGCCCACCACGATCACGTCCCGCGCGATGACCGGAGGCGAGGACGACCCGATGACGGCCTCGATGAGGTTCACAGGCCGGTCGAGCTCCAACCTGAGATCGACGACCCCATTCGTTCCAAAGGACTCGATCTCCCGGCCCGTGTGGGCGTCCAGTGCCACCATGTGATAGGCTGGGGTGATCACGTAGATGCGGTCGTCCCCCTGCCCATCCGACCAGTAAGCGACACCCCGGCCCGAGTTCGCTCGGGGGGCGCTGCGGGCCCGCTCACCCTCGTCCATGCGCCACATCCAGAGCATCTCACCGCTACCGGCGTCCAAGGCGACCACGTTGCGGCGTGAGCCCGCAGTGACATAGAGGACGCCGTCCACCATCAGCGGTGTCGAAGAGTTCTTCGTCTCCGGGCGCGGCCCCTGGTTACGAGCGGCCCAGGTCCAGGCGATCTCGAGATCGCCGACGTTGGTCGCGTCGATCTGGTCCAACGACGAGTAGGCCGTCCCACCCGGGCCGCCACCGTAGTAACGCCATTGGCCGTCCGTCGCGCCCTGCTGGGCGGCGACCGGCGTCGAAGAGAGGACCGCGACAACCAAGCCGAGGACCGCTGATTTCGTGAACGTGCCCATCCGCTACACTCCTTCAAAGTTTCCGGTCGGCACGACGTGAGCCGTGCCGACCGGGATCGGTTTCAGACCTCTATTTCGAGGGCAGCTATACCGCGAAGCAGTAGAACAGTCCGTCGCCGCCCGTGCCCTGCAGATCCTCCTGGCCGCAGCCACGGCTGGCGTGGGCCGAGTTCCAGGAGTTCGGGTTGGCGCCGCCACCGTCACGGTCGAAGTGACCGACCATCGCGCTGCCTTCCCCGCTGCTCGTCCAGTTGTCACACGTGGTGTCGCCATCTCCCATGGCCAGGGTGCCGTCCAAGTTCGAGCCCGTCAGGATGTCGTGCCGGTTCGG
>JADFNK010000141.1 GCA_022563405.1 Gemmatimonadota bacterium
CTACTCGAAGTGTCGCTGGCGGCCCTAGTTGGAGGGATCATCGGTGGCGTCTTTGTGTTGGTGTTTGGCCAATTGTGGCCCATCCTGGGGCTCCCCGCGTGGCCTTGGGTGATGGCCATACCCCCCGCTATCGGGGCCCTAATTGGCTATTTGCGCGGCGACAAGGGAATCAAGGGCCTGCTCATGCCGTTTCCGAGTAGGAGAAGGATGAGGTGAAGTCAGAGAGCACCGCCCAGTCCGACGTGGGTCCCCTCCGCCGGGTCGTGCTCATGAGTGCCCGGGACGCGTTCTCCAGTCAGCCCGAAATCGACGGCCTGTGGCAGGGGCTGAACTTCACGGGTCCGCCGGACTTCGAGCTGGCCGTGGAGGAGCACGAACAGCTCGTGGAGACACTGCACGGGTTCGGGATCGAGACGGTTTTCCTCCCGCATGCGGACGAAGGGACCCTCGACGCCATCTACGTGCGGGATGCCTCGGTGGCGACGGATCGAGGCATCATTCTGTGCAGCATGGGCAAGGAGGCCCGCCGCGCCGAGCCCGCCGCTCAAGGGGCCCAGTTCAGAGCCTGGGGGGTTCCGATCCTGGGAGAAATCGGCGGACTAGGTCGGCTGGAGGGCGGGGACGTCGCGTGGCTCGACGAACGTACGGTGGCGGTCGGCCGAGGTTATCGCACCAACGACGAGGGGATTCGGCAGTTTCGGGCCCTGTTGGGTGATGCCATCGACGACCTGATCGTGGTGCCGTTGCCCCACTGGCGGGGTCCGGGCGACGTCTTCCACTTGATGTCCATCTTCAGTCCTCTCGATCGCGATCTGGCGCTCGTGTACTCGCCGCTGATCCCGGTTCCGTTCCGCGAAGAGTTGCTCGAGCGAGGGTTCGGGCTGGTGGAGGTTGCTGACGAAGAGTTCGAGACGATGGCCGCGAACGCTCTGGCGGTCGCTCCCCGGCAGTGCCTGCTCGTCGAGGGAAATCCCCGCACCAGGGCTCGTCTCGAGGAGGCCGGGGTTCAGGTGACCGAGTACCGGGGCAGGGAGATCAGCTTGAAGGGGGGCGGGGGCCCCACCTGCCTGACGCGGCCGCTGGAGCGCCTGCGGTAGGACGATGTCGGCGGAGTCACGGGCGGAGGCGCTTGCCGACGTATACGCCCTGGAAGCATCTTGTGGGCCATGTCCGATCCCGACTCCCGATCGAAAGGCGGCACGTGAAGCCCGTCACGCTGGGGTGCGCGATCGCGCTGATCTCCATCCTGAGTGCCGCGGGTTCCAGCGCGGCCCAATCCGACCAGGATGCAGTCATGACGCTGCCGGACACCATACCGATCTTTCCTCTCCAGGACGTCGTGCTGTTTCCGAACAGCACCGTGCCGTTGCACATCTTCGAGCCCCGGTACCGCGCGATGGTGGCCGACGCGCTGGAGGGCGACAGCATCATCGGCATGATACTGCTGCAACCGGGCCACGAAGCGGAGTACGAAGGGCGACCGCCGATCTTCGCCATCGGCTGCGCTGGGGTCATCATCGCGGTCGAAGAGTTTCCCGACGGACGGTACAATATCGTCCTGGAAGGACTCGTGAAGTTTCGGGTCCTCGGCGAGGATGCGAGTCGTTCTTACCGGCTGGCGGGGGTCGAGGCGCTGCCGGAGGTGATCGAGGCGAGCGACCGCCCGCTACTCAACCAGAGACGCCAACAACTCGAAAGGGCCCTCCTCTCCGTCTCGCCCGGTGGGCAGCTGCCGTCCTCGGATCTCCCCGACGAAGAGGTGGTCGACGGTCTCTCGGCCGTTCTCCCGCTCGAGCCCGCCCAACGACAGGAGCTGCTCGAGGCGGACGGTCCGGCCGAGCGCGCGTTGAGGCTCACCAGGTATCTCACTGGAGGAGGCCGCCGTGCTGCTCTCAGTCCTCCTCTTCCTCATCCTCCTTCTGGTTCTTCGAACGGGAAAGGAGCTTCGTAAGCACCCAGCCCACAACGACCACACCGATGATCACGGGAATCCAGCCGAGGAAACGCCACAGGATCGCGCCCCCAAGCACCACTGCCCCTCCCTGAAGCCACCCGATCACCCTCGACGTGGCTTTGACTCGGGTCAGTTGCTTCTCGGTGTAGGTCCTCTCGGGGAGATTCGACGTCATCAATCCGCCACCCCTCCCAACCGTACCGGCGTCGCCCCCCCGAGGTGGATGCCGTTGAACAGGAACTTGAAGGTCGCGTGAGGTTGTGCCCGCTTTTTGATGAGCGGACCAAAGAGGAACATGCGGCCCTCGCCGAGCTTCGCCTCCAAAACCGTGGTGCCGCCGAAGAGGCGCTGCTCTCCCCACGCCCACCCGCTCAGCAGGGGTGTCTCGGAGTCGAACCACGCCACGGGCGTGACACCGCGGCTGTTCGCTTGTGGTAAGAGGCGGAAGACGGGGCTGTTGTTGAACATGATGTTCGTGTGGTCCCCAAACCCATAGGCGAGCGGGTGTGTGTTGTCGACCGCCATCTCGAGCACCGAGCTGGGCACGTAGTACGTGGCGCGCCCCAAGGGATTGTCGTCTCCGTCCGTAAGATGGTTCGTCATGGGCAGATCCGCGTGGGCCGCGATGCTGGTCGACGAGCCGATGGCCAGGAGCGTGCCCCCGGCCCGGACGTAATCGATGAGGTTCGGGACGGTCTCCTGGGCGGTTATGCTGCCGAGCATGCGCTGATATTCCTGCGGGATGTTGCCCCGGCCGCCCCCGCGCCCGCCGCCACCGAACCCCCCGCCGGCTCGAGGGATCGCTCCGTCCTCGAATACCAGGACGTCGAAGTCGTCCTCGAGCCCCGTCCGGTTCAGCGTCTGAGGATAGACCACTTCGAAGGGGAACTCGTACTGCTCGAGCATCCAACGGGTCCAGCCCGACGACATCGAACCACCGTACCGGTCCCACAGGCCGACGGTGACAGGGCTGAGCTCCAGCGCCTCCACCGAGGGCGTGGACCCCACGCCGACGAAGTCCAGGCCGAGCTCGGGAGCGATCTGTGAGATCATCTCACGGCTCGTCGCCGTCGCGGGCACCCACAGCGTTCCGGCGGGCCAGCTCTGGCCAGCGGCGGTCACGGACTCCGATATCCAATAGACCTTCTGGTTCGCCGCGAGCAGTCGGTTCGTCGCGATGGCTGCGTCGATCACGGCGTGGCTGACCAGGAAGCCAGCGGCACCATCTGCATCGGTAACCACACCTGGAGGTGGTGACGAGAAGCCTTGCACCACCGCAAACGGCCCGTCGAAGCCCTCCAGAATACGATCGAACTCCACGCCCATCTGTAACGCGAGCGTGTACCCCGCGTTGTCATAGGGTGGCACCGGAGGTCCTCCGTCGTACTCGAAGTCGTTCGGATGATCCTGCGGCTCGAACATGTCGTACACATGAGGGGCATAGGCTTGGTCGCTACGCACGATGAGCGAGTTGGCTGGGTATGCCTTGCCCTCGACCGTGAAGTCCGAAGTGGCCCGGTGGATCGTGACCCCATTTTTCTCCAGCGTGTTCACGAACTTCACGGCGGTGGGGAAGTCGGGCTGGTCCGAGGGGATGATGTAGCCACGTGGGTCTCGCATGTCGGGATCACGGAAGCGTTGGAAGCCGTCGGCTGCCAAACCGCCGCGGCCACCTCGACCCCCGGCTGCCCCGGCGGCGCGCCGTTCGGCCGCGAGCTCGGCGACCACACTCTCGACGAGTTTGGGCCGGATGGTCCACGAGTCCTCGCTCCCGCGCTGGATGGCCTCTGCCCCCATGAGGTAGCGGTTGTGGAGCAGCGTCTCCCGGTACCTCGAGGCGTAGTCCAGAATGGCGCGGTTGTTCGTGATCGAGTAATCGACCGACTGCCGGAAATGCCACTCCTGAGGTGTGATCGGAGCCGGAAGATCGTTCACCGCCAGCAGCCGGTTGGGCACGAACTGGATACGCATGGGTGTCGGGTTACCCTGGGTCTCCGTCAGGATGCCGATCATGTTGTGGAAGTAACTGGTGGTGCGGAGGTTGCCGTTGAACCACGCCGAATAGTTGGCGCCCTGCCGCATCGTCGAGCCCGGCTTACCCTCCGCGACGAGCCTCTGATGCATGGCCGTGCCCACGGCTTGGATTCCGAGGGTCACGAGCGGATGTACGTTGTGGTTGGGCGGGTCCCGGAACGGAGGCGCGAACAGCACCGTGCCGGAGGGGCCCGTCTGGTGATGGTTGTACATGATCTGGGGGTACCACTCCCGGAACATGATACGTGAGATATTCTCCGTCTCGGGCTGCGTCACCATGTACGAGTCGCGGTTGTTGTCGTGCCCGACGTACTTCTGATAGAGACGGGGGATGCCGCCGGTGCTCCGCTGCATCGGGTCGGGCTCGCGCATGTACCAGCTCGACACCAGCTCCATTCCGTCCGGATTCGCGTGCACCAACAGGGTGACCACGTCGTCCAGAAAGCGGAGCGTCTCGGCATCGTCGAGGCTCACCATCTGATAGGCCATCTCCATGAGCTGCGCCGCGCCCAGGACCTCGGTCGCGTGCAGCCCTCCGTCGATCCACAC
>JADFNK010000142.1 GCA_022563405.1 Gemmatimonadota bacterium
GGGTAACCTACGGCGCCCCGGTCAACTCGTCGAACACGTTCCGGATGCGCCCCGGCGCGAGCGGCCAGTCCAGGTCGCTCGTGTCGACCCGAGAGGCGATGTCGTCTCGTGTCGTGCCCGCGGCGATTTCGGCGCGGACCCGGTCGATCACGGTCTCGAGCTTGCCGCGGAACGTCCTGACGTCGGCCTTGGTCATGATCGATCCGTGACCCGGGATCACGGTGTCGAAGTCGAGGGCCAGCAGGCGGGTCAGCGTGGCCGGCCACTCGAGCACGCTGCCACCGTTACCGAAGTCCCAGAAGGGCGACAGGGTGCTGCCGTTCAAACGCTGACCATAGACGAAGAGATCGCCGGTGTGGACCACCCGCAGATCGGGGAAGTAGGCCACGGCATCTCCGTTGGTATGGCCCCGGCCGAAGTGAAACATCTGGACCTCGACACCGCCCAGGAAGACTGCCGTTTCGTCCGCGAAGATCACACGCGGCGCACCGGGCTGGTTGTTCCGGACGATGTTCGCGCGGGCGTTCTTGTGGGCGATCACTTCGGCCGTCGGCAGGAAGTCGGCGTTGCTGCCGGAGTGGTCGTCGTGGTGATGGGTGTTGAGCACGTACTTGATCGGCTGGTCGGTGACCTTGCGGACCTGCTCGGTGATGAAATCGAAGCTGTAGGGGAACTTGTTGTCGACGATGATCACGCCGTCGTCGGTCACCCGGACCGCCACGTTCCCGCCCGACTGCCCGCCGTCGAACCCGGGGATTATGTAGAGGCCGTCCATCACTTCCCGAATCTGCAGCCGCGCCTCCTGCTCGGGGGTGAAGGTGGGGACTTGCTGGCCTGCGGCCAGGGTGAGGATTGAACCGAGGACGACGAGAGCCGTCAGCGAGCCGAGCGTCTTCAAGGTGCGCATTGGATCCCTCTCTTGGATACCTCTCTTAGATACGTCTCCGGTCTTAGATACCTCTCCGGTCTTAGATACCTCTCCGGTCTTAGATACCTCTCCGGCGGAGCGTACCGAACAGGGGTGGCTTCGCCGGGTGTTGTCAACTTGAGAGCGCAGACCCTTGCCGCCCCCGCGCACGCGATCTGGACTTTTTTTCATCTAGCCTTTTGCCATCCAGCCTTTTTCCATCTAGGCTTTCGTCATCCCGGGTTTTTCGTCTTGAAGCAAGTGTGCCCACCTCTGGAGCGTCAGCCATGAAGCATGTTCCCGCTGTCCTCGGTCTCTGGGCCGTAGTCGTGACTTTGCCGATCTCACTGTCGGCGCAGGACGCCAGCGACTGGACCCGTCCTGAGCGTTCGATTCGGCTCGACATCCCGATGACGAACATGATTCGCGGGGCCTTCGAGGCGGAGACGCGAGACTCCACCGGGGCGCCAGGTGCCAACTACTGGCAGCTCGAGGTCGATTACTCGATCGACGCTCGCCTCGACCCGTCCAGCGGGATCGTGACCGGCCGTGAGACGGTGCGGATCGCCAACAACAGCCCCAACCCGTTGGGGGCGATCGTTCTCCGGCTGGACCAGAACCTGTTCTCACCACGCTCGGTGCGCTCCAGGGCACTCCCCGACTTTACCGACGGCACGGTCGTCTCTGCCATCGCGGTGAACGGAGATCCGATCGACCTCAACGCTCGGCCGCCCAGGCGTGGTCGTGGGGGCGGGCGGCCACCTCCACCCGAGATGAACTACGTAACCGGGCTGGGCACCACTGTCGGGATCATTTCCCTGAAGGATCCGGTCCCCGCACAGGCTTCGGTGATGCTCGATATAGAGTGGACGTTCCGAGTCCCCGCGGGCGGCGGTGGCCGAGGGCTGCGCATGGGGGCCTGGGGCGACTCGCTCGTTCAGGTGGCGCAGTGGTATCCGCAAGTCGCCAAGTACGATGACCTGAGGGGATGGGATACCGAGCCGTACCTGGGGGGCTCCGAGTTCTACAACAATTTCGGATTCTTCGACGTGCGCATAGACGTGCCCGCGGGTTGGGTCGTGGGGGCGACGGGTGTGTTGCAGAATCCCGACGAGGTGTTGAGCGAGCAGACCCGTGAGCGGCTCTCCCGAGTCCTGGGCTCCGAAGAGACTCACACGATCGTAGGTGTGGACGACTTCGGACCGGGAACCGCCACCGCGGACGGGGATCGACTCCAATGGCATTTCAGTGCGGACTACGTGAACGACTTCGCCTGGGCGGCCTCGAGCCAGTATGTCTGGGAGGCGACGAGTGTCGATATCCCGGGTGGAGAAACGATCCCGTTCCACTGGATGTACTTGCCCGGGAACGCCAGGCGGTTCGAGGGCGTCAATGCCCGGGGCAGGCACGCTCTGCAGTTCTATTCGGAACTCTGGATGCCTTACGCGTTCCCGCAGCTCACGATGGTGGATGGGCCCGAGACGGGCATGGAGTACCCGATGTTCATCATGTCCGCTCTGGGCGCTGAGGACCACGAGATCGGGCACGAGTGGTGGCCGATGATGGTCGGGACGAACGAGACCTGGTACGGCTTCATGGATGAGGGCTTCAGCCAGTATATGAACGTGCTGTCGAGCGCCGACCGCCGAGGCCAACCACCGGACCTCGATGGCCGTGGCCAGTCATACGGCGCTATAAGCGGCGACGAGCGGGAAGCGCCGCTCATGTGGAACGCCAACTACGGTGGGCCGATGTACTCCTTTCAAGCGTACTCCAAAGCCCCCCTCATGCTTTCCATGCTCGGGGGCGTCGTCGGGGACGAGGAGGTCTGGCGAGCGATGAGTGAGTACGCCGAAGCGTGGCGCTTCAAACACCCGTCCCCGTGGGACTTCATGTTCTCCATGAACCGGTCGCTCGACCGGGACCTCGGTTGGTTCTGGTACTACTGGCTCTTCACCACCGAGTCGGTGGACGGCTCGATCCAGAACGTCGTGTCTTCGGGATCCTCGACGACGGTCACCGTACGGCAAGATGGCCAGATGCCGTCTCCGGTCGTGCTACAGATTCTGTTCGGCTCCGAGGTTGCGGTCCCGGAGTCGATGGTGAACGCCGAGAGAGTCGACGACCGTACTCTTCTCGTGACCTACCCGGTCGACGTCTGGTTCTCGGGCAGCAAGACTTTCGAGGCGGAGCTGCCGTGGGACGGCGCCGCGATCGAGGCCATCACGCTGGATCCAGGCGGCCGCTTCCCGGACCGTGACCCCGCCGACAACATGTGGCCGCGGGCAGACTTTCCCGGTCGATAGGGTTGCAACGGCCTCAGCCTCTGCGTTGCGTCCCAACCCCTCCGGCTTCTATTGTCTCGGCCTGCGAGGAAGCGGTCCGTGAAGCGTTGTCAGCGCTTCATCGATCCCTGAACCGAAGCGTCCCGGGAGGTACTGTGAAAATCCGACAAACGATGGCGTTCGCTGCTGTGATCGGGGTCCTCTCGCTCTGTGTGCAAAGCGCCCCCGCCTTTGCCCAGGACAGCGACTATGTGCGCCTGAACCGTACCATCGAGTTGCTCGAAGGTGGCCAATCCGTGCTCGGGGTTCTATCCGCTGATTATTCCCTGGGTAACGCGCGGGCGCTCGCCACTTCGGGCCTCGACTTCATCATCATCGATATGGAGCACTCTCCGTTCGACGTGGAGCGGTTGCGGCAGTTCCTGCTCGGGATGACGGATAAGCGGCTGATCCAGCAGAAGGGCAACCTCCAGATGAACGTCACGCCCTTCGTCCGCGTGCCGGCGAGCGGCGCTGAGCAGGTTCTTTTTCAAGCCAAGCAGGTCTTGGACGTCGGCGTATTCGGCGTGATGTATCCCGCGATCAGCACCAGGGAGCAAGCCGAGAACGCGGTGCGGGCCACGCGTTATCCGCAGACCAACGGGGTGCCCGACTTCGAACCGGCGGGGCTGCGTGGCCGTAGCCCGACCAATGCCACCTGGTTCTGGGGCGTCCGCGATTACATGCAGCGCGCCGACGTCTGGCCACACGACCCGAGGGGTGAGCTCCTCGCCATCATCCAGATCGAAACGGCGGAAGGGGTCGCCAACGCTGAGGAGATCGTGGCGGTACCGGGGATCGGCGTGATCTTCATAGGGCCGTCCGACCTCACCGCTTCAATGGGCTTTCCTTCGGGGTCGGAAGTCGAGGACGCGATCCAGAGCGTGCTGCGCATCTGTTTGGCCCGGGGTGTGCCTTGCGCCATCACGACCGGTGCTGGGACCGTCGAGCAGCGGCTGAACGAAGGGTTTCGATTCGTGACCGTCGGCTTGGACGGTGGAATCTCGGCCGGTGTAGCCACTGCGCTGCAGCGAGGGCGCGCGGCGGCTGGCCGGTAGATTTCACCCCGGCTTAGACTTAGAAGTCCAAGCCCTTGCCCGTACATCGAGCAATGGAGTGAACGGTGGCTGAAAAGAAAGGCGGAGATCTCAAGGCGTTCTATCTGGTTTTGGGTGCGACGGCCGTGATCGCCGTCGGTGCTCTCGGATGGTCGGCTCTCGGGGGTGGCCTGAGCTCTGCCGCAATGGAGCCGATTGCGAGCATCGTTCTCGGGGAAATCGAGG
>JADFNK010000068.1 GCA_022563405.1 Gemmatimonadota bacterium
GACGGGCATGTCTCCCGCTGCCACCCACCTGCACACGGTGTGGGCACCTTGTGAGAACCCCAACACGGTGAGCGGTGCATGCTCCTCGCGGGACTCTCTGTCTGACTCTTCGCCTGGCTCATGGCCTGGCTCATGGCCTGGCTCTTGGCCCGGCACTTCGCCCGGCACTTCGCCCGACCCTCCGGTCACCTCGTCGAGAACGGCGTCGAGAAACTCGACATAATCCGTGATTTCATTCTCCCGATCTTCTCGTGTCATCCATGTGGCGCCGATCGGGATCGGTTTGTCGGGGCGGGACTCAGGGCCATGGAGGTAAAAGCGGGAGAGGCCCTCGGGCGCAACGATCAGCCGTGTTCCGTCATCCAGCTCGGCGAACCGGGGCAAGAAGCGCTGTGCCAGCTGCCGGATTCCGTGGCATACGATCCAGATTTCGCGGAGATGGGGGCCGGCCGACCCGAGTGTGTAATAACGCGCCGTTCGGGCAACCCGAATATGCCGTTCCTTCACGGCTCGTATTGGAACGGGCTGGTCGCCGGATCGAGGCCCGGTAGCGAGAGATCCCTCTCGGACAGAGCAGGATTCTCCACCGGCCATGGAATTCCGATCGCGGGATCATCCCAGGCGATGCCACGGTCGAGCGCAGCGTCGAACTCGTTCGAGACCTTATAAACCAAATCGACACGGGCACTGAGGCACACGTATCCGTGGGCGAAACCTTCGGGGATGTAAAGAATCACCCCATCTTCGCCGGAGAGAGCCCCACCGGCCCATTTACCAAATGTGGGAGAGCCCACCCGGAGGTCCACCGCGACGTCGAAGACCTCTCCGCGGACCACTCGAACGAGTTTCGCCTGCGCCTTGGGAGGAGCCTGGTAGTGCAACCCACGCAGAACACCCCGGGCTGAGCGGGCATGATTGTCCTGAGAAAAGACGTCCCGGATCCCCGCGTCCGCGAACGCTGAGGCACGGTAGGTCTCCGAGAAGAAGCCTCTGGAATCGCCGTGCCGAGCCGGCGTGATACGGATGACGTCCGGGATTGAGAGAGGCTCGAAATGAAAGGACATGAAAATGCTGGATGGCGTGGTCATATTGGTGTATGAGCCTCGCGCCGCTCGGATGAGCGAGCGAACTGCGCCGAAAGTTGAGCGTGCACCGCTTGGCCGGCAACCGTTGTGCGGACGGTGCTGCCAACTCGCGGTCGGTTTGGAGAGAGAACCATGACCCACATCGTTCCCGGGATCAGGCCGAGCGTTCTTCAGTTGAGGGCCACGTTCGGGCTGATCCTCTTAGGGTCGGTCGTACCGCAGAGCGGTTGGTCACAGACACCGGACTCGCCGGCCCCTCTTCCCCCTGAAGCCAAGGTCAATCCCTTCTCCGGCTTCGAAACCCACTTCCTGTCGAACGGGCTGAAGGTTTGGTTCAAGCAACTTCCGGACGCTCCTGAAGTCTCCGTCAGCGTCGGCATACCGTACGGGTGGGATTCGGATCCCCTGGGGAAGGAGGAGCTCGCACACCTGACGGAGCATATCCTCTTCTCCGACCACGACGGACAGACGGAGCAGGAGATCAAGGAGGCCATCGACGGAATCGGCGGCCGTCGCAACGGATTCACCACGCCGGACCATACCTGGTACTACGTCACCGTCTCGAAAGAGCACGGGGGATTCGCGATCGAATGGCTGTCGCGGCTGCTGTCCCCGCATACCATGGACGCCGATGTCGTGGAGCGGAATCGCCGGCCGGTCGCCCTGGAGATCAACGTGCAGCGGCGTGAGCTCTTCGAACACGTGTGGGCCTTACTCAACCCGTCGTGGCTTCTGCCACCCGATTTTTGGCGGCGTGAATTTGGAATGGAAACCCGAAATGCGCGCCGGTACGACCGATGGGCCAGCCTCCAGGCCATCACCCCGCAGGACGTCGCCGATTTCTATGACCGCTATTACGTGCCGGGAGCCATGACACTCACGGTGATCGGTGACCTGACCCGAAGCGAGGTCCTGGAGATCTCCGAACGTACGTTCGGGTCCCTCCCCCAGAGGCCCGTGCCTCAAAGGGACGTGGACATCGAAGATCCCGCTCGACGGCACGCCACCGTGTACTGGGGCTTCGGCCCCAACGTGCGTTATTCGGCCCGGTACAAATTCTTCAACAACGACGCAGAAGACGACTTGATGCTGCTGTTCGTTCGAGATCTGTTGAGGCGCCGTTTGAATCAACGACTCCGGTACGGAGAACAAAAGGCGGTCTACGGATTGGGGGTCACCACGACACAACGTGGGCCGGGTGGATACCTACAGATTCAGGGCTCCATCGATGAGAACGAATTCGATTTCGCGGAAACCGTCATCCAGGAGGAGATCGGGGCACTCCGAAGGGGAATTGTGCCGCCCGACGAATTCGAGGCGGACCGAACCGCCCTTGTGGAGGGCCTTCGTGGAGAAAACTTGACGGCCGAGGCCTTGAACTTCTGGGCGTACCGCAACTTCTACGACCCGTCCAAGCATGCCGACTTCCCCGATCTTCTTTCCTTCTTCGAGGGTGTAACCCAACAGGAAGTGGCGTCGTTCGTCACCCGTAATTTCGTGCTGGAACGTGAAGTCGCTACCCTCGTCCGGGTCCAGCCGGTGAGTCAAGGAATCCTCGCCGCCGCCGCGATACTGGTTGTGTTTCTCACGCTTCGCCTGATCGCCTTGGTGCTCACGCGCCCCGTGACGATGCGGGATATCCGGTATGTGGCCCGGTTTCGAGTGCCCGTCCTCTTGCAGATCGGCGCGGCCGTTCTTCTTGGCGGAGTCGGGTTGATCCTCCTCCGGCTGATCGTGTTTGTCGTTCAGTCCGTGGGCCTCGACTTCCTTGCGACCGTTCACGATTACACCATCCAGATGACGGTGTTTGCACTCGTGCTCGTCGGGGCCGTCGTGCTCTTCATCCTCTACCTTTCTCGAATCCCGACCAAGGTCCTGATATTTCCCGACCATCTTCTCATCAAGTCGTTCGCATATCGCTCTCGCCGCCTCGAGCCCGCCGATTTGGCAGAAATTTCGACACGCCGATTTCCGCAGGTTTGGCTCACGATGGGGCTGTTCCGGTGCGTCCCCCTCACCTTTGGGTTGGTCGGCCCCGGCGTATACCTGCGTCCGTGGAGCGGAAGGACCTACTTCTTCCGGACCCGTAACACCCGAGAGCTGATCGATCTTCTCAGCGGGTGGCGCGTCGGCGCCCAGGACTTGAAGCCGGCAATCGAGCACGCCAGCACCGGGTTGGAAGAAGGCGAGATGAAAGAATTACTCCGAGACCTCTACTTACCGGACCCTGGCGGCCCTGGCGGTTAGGACGTGATCGGACCATCCTCCTGGGGCCACCCATAGGCGAGCACCTGCCTCCGATCACCGTCTTAAGTAGGGAGGCGCGTCAGATCTCGCGCAAAACGGATACGCACGCGCAGGAGGAGGAAGAGCGCCACCGCCGCCAGCCCCGTCGCCATCCCCCACCAAAGCCCCAGCGGTCCTAGCCCTCCCGGAAAGGCCAAGTAGAGGCTGACGGGTAGCCCGATCATCCAGAAGCCGACCAGGTTGACGACCATCGGTGCGAACGTGTCACCAACTCCCCTGAGAACGCCCGACCCTACCGCTTGGAGTCCGTCGAAGATCTGGAAGATTCCAGCGACGGGAATGAGTGTAGCGGCGAGCCCGATGACCTCCAGGTCCGGCGTGTAAAGGCGCGCCAAAAGCTCCGGAATCGTCAGGAACACGACTCCTGTAAACGCCATCACGGTGGCGGCGATGACCAACCCCGCTCCGGCACAACGCCGGGCCCGTTCGGGATCTCCGGACCCGACCGCCTGCCCGACGAGAACGGTTGTTGCTTGAGTGATACCAACCGCCATCATGAAGGTTAGGCTCGCCAGGTTGATCGCGACCTGATGGCTCGCCATGGGTATGGTCCCGAGCGTTCCCATCAGAATCCCGATCGCGCCGAACACCCCGAACTCGAGAAAAAACTGAATCCCGATCGGAACCCCAAGCCGGCACATCCGTTTGAGCGGCTCGATATCGAGGGCATCGGCCCGGAGCGGCCGTACATAAGGCCGAATGAGCGGCCAGGCGACGCCCAGTAAGGCAAAGAGCATGAACCAGCGGCTCAGGGTCGTCGCCCAACCCGATCCGACGGCCCCCAGGGCGGGAGCGCCCAGGTTCCCGAAGATGAGCACCCAGTTGAAGAAAACGTTGGCCAGGTTCGCCAAAACGATCACGACCACTATCGGCCGTACCCGACCCATCGATTGGAGACTCTGCCGAAGTACGACGAACAGGTAGAAGGGCAGCACGCCCGGGATGGAAACCAACGCGTAGTCTGCGGCCACCGGGATCACATCCGCCGGTTGGCGGAAAAAGGTCAGTAGCGGACGTCCGGGCATCAGAAGGAGCGAGCTGAAGACCGCCAAGCCGACCGCGATGACGAAGCCACGTTGAATCGCTCGCGCGATTCCGGCACGGTCACCGGCACCGAAGGCCTGAGAAACGAGGGGATCCAAGGCAAACAGGGTGCCCAACCCGAAGCTCGTGGTCAGGAAAAAATAGAGGCTTCCCAGTGCTACCGCGGCGAGATCCCTCACCGACAGATGCCCCACCATGACCGTGTCCACCGCTCCCATGAAGATGAAGCCGACCTGGACGACAGCCACGGGCAACGCCAAACGAAGCAGCGAGGCAAGGTGGTCCTTCGACGGAACCATCTGGCGAACAACGTGCATGAGCGCGAACGATGATAGGAGGCACAAAATGAGGACCGCGCCGGGCCCCGGATGAAGGGTCCCGGCGCGGCGTGGAAGGATAATACATTTCCTCGCACCCACCGAGACGGATCAGGCTTCCTCGTCCATTGCCCCTTCTTCCCCTGCTTGACCTTGAGAGACGCGGCGAGCCCGGTCGCGCCGGATTTCATATAGGAGGTCCCGATCCTCTTCAAATTCGAGTTGAGTTCGGTAGCGGGCATCAACTTCGGGATCCGCCACTCGCCTCTTAGGCCGGATCGCCAAGTAGGACACAAAGGTGCCGGGCCATCCCAGGTAGAAGGCCGCCAAGCGCCTGAAGCCCCGCTGGCCGTCGCGGACCATCGAGCTATAAACGACGTTGGCTATGATCCAGACGAGCGCAGCTAAGATTCTTGCCAGCATCAGCCCCTCGGCTCCCCAAATCTGAGTGTCAGCCCGTTCCCCGCGCGATGGCTCCGCGTCGCAGCCTCCCCTCGCAGCTCGCGTCGCAGGTCCCTTTCGAAACTTGCGCCGACGGCGCTCCTAAAGCATACCCGACCGTCAGTCATTGGATCGGTGCGATACAACCGATACGTGACGGGAGTCGTGCCGAACCCGTATCTTGGCTGCGCGGCGTCGAGCCGTCACCGGCCATCGAAACGCCGGTCGGGGAGCGCCTCACAGGTCGGGGGAAGGCATCACAGATGGCTGGAGCGGTCGAATCACCCTGGCGCCTGGGACCCAAACCCTGAGGCCCCTGCCGCCGACACCGCTGACCCGAGACGCGGGGATCGCTGTTCCGATCGTCTGTGGGGCCATGTACCCCTGCTCCAACCCCGAGCTGGTTGCTGCTGCGTCACAAGCGGGCGGTCTGGGCGTGCTTCAGCCGATCTCTCTTACGTACGTGCACGGGTACACCTTGCGGGCCGGCATCCAGAAAATCCGTTCCCTCACGGACCGACCGATCGGCATGAACGCGCTCATCGAGCAGTCCTCGAAGTTATACCAGCGCCGGATGGAAGAGTGGATCGATACCGCGCTCGAGGAGGGAGTGCGGTTCTTCATTACGTCACTGGGTAAGCCGGACTGGGTGGTCCAACGGGTCGAGCCGGTGGGCGGTTGTGTCTACCATGATGTGACCGAGCGGAAGTGGGCGCAAAAAGGGGTCGACGGTGGAGTCCATGGCCTCATTGCCGTAAACAGCCGGGCCGGTGGACATCCAGGACCTCTCGATGCCCGCGCTGTCCTGGACGACGTCGGCGACCTCGGGTTACCGGTCGTGTGTGCGGGTGGCGTCGGAAACGAAGAGGACTTCGTCGCGGCCCTGAGAATGGGATACGCCGGAGTGCAGATGGGTACACGTTTCATCGCAACGGACGAATGCACCGCCAGTGCAGAGTACAAGCAGGCCATCGTGGACGTCGAAGAAAAGGACATCGTGCACAGCGAGCGTCTCACCGGCGTACCAGTGGCCGTGATCAACACTCCCTCCGTACGGAAGCTTGGCCTGCGAGCCGGTCCGCTGGCTCGCTGGATGCTTCGGGGCCGGCGTACCAAACACTGGATGCGCACGATCTACGCCCTGAAGTCCCTTCGGCAGCTCCGCCGGTCTCTTCACGCGACGAGCGTTCAGGCAGACTACTGGCAAGCCGGCAAGAGCGTTTCGGGAATTGGGATCGTGGAACCGGTCGCCTTGATCGTCGATCGTTTCGTCGAAGCTGCGCGCTCCGCAGGACTCCCGGTCACCCACACGAACGACCGCTAACGGTTTCTTCGGGAATAGGCTTGCTGCTATATGGGACAGACCAGCTTCCCCAGCTTCTCGGTCAGCTTCATGTTTTCCGAGTAGTCGACCGGGCAGTCGATGATCACGACGGTGTCGTCCGCGATGGCCTGCTTCAACGTGGGCACCAACTCGTCCGCCGCTTGCACCTTGTAACCCTTCGCCCCGAAGCTCTCCGCGAACTTCACGAAGTCGGGATTGTTGAACGTGATGTGGCTGGGTCGTCCGAAGTGACGCAGCTGATGCCAATGGATCAGGCCGTACTCGCTGTCCGTCCAGATGAGAACGATGATCGGCGTCCCGATACGGAGCGCGGTCTCGATCTCCTGGCAGTTCATCAGGAATCCCGCGTCGCCCGTCACGGTCACCGCGGTACACTCCGGATGAGCCAGTTTGGCCGCGATAGCCCCTGGAACGCCGATCCCCATGCTGGCGAAGCCGTTCGAAATGATGCAGGTGTTGGGGCGCTCAGCCTCATAGAGCCGGGCGGTCCACATCTTGTGGGCACCCACGTCGCTTATGACGATGTCCTCCGGTTCGAGCACTTGGCGAAGGTCCCAGAGAATACGCTGGGGCACCATGGGGAACGCCGGGTTCTCCGCGTGCTCGGAGTGCTCTCGGAGAATGAAGTCCCGTAGCGTTCCAAGCTCCGGCTCGTGCTGAGGCCGCGTCAGCTCACCGAGTCGCCGCAGGGACTCACCGACATCGCCGATAACGCCGGCCGCCAGAATGTAATGCTCATCCACCTCGGCAGGCGTTTCGTCGATGTGTAGGATCTGGGCGTGTTTTTCGGGGTGCCACAAGTGCGGGTGGTACTCGATCATGTCGTAGCCCACGCAGATGATCACATCCGCTCGGTCAAAGCCGCAGTCGACATAGTCGTGCGCCTGTAGGCCCACGGTACCGAGGCTCAGGGGGTGTGAGAATGGGATCGCGCCCTTGGCCATGAACGTGGTCGCAACCGGAATCTGGAGCTTTTCGGCGAACGCCTGTAGTTGCTCCGTCGCTCGGGCGCGGATGACCCCGTTCCCTGCCATGATGATCGGATGCCTGGCGCTCGAGATGATCTCGGCGGCCTGCTCGACCTTGGCCGCGGGCGGCTCCGGAGTGGCGGCCGCCTGCACCTTGAGCGGCTCCTTCCCCTCGACATCGGCGCCGGCAATGTTTTCGGGGAAGTCGATGAAGCTGACCCCGGGTTTCTCTGCGAGCGCCTGCTTGAACGCCTTACGTACCACCTCCGGGATGATCTCCGGCTCCCGGATCTGCGTGCTGTACTTGGTTATGGGAGCAAAGAGGTTGACCAGATCGAGGTGTTGGTGGCTCTCCTTGTGCATCCGGGTCGTGGCGGCCTGGCCTGCGATGGCCACCACCGGCGCCCGGTCCATATTCGCGTCCGCTACGCCCGTCACCAGATTCGTAGCGCCAGGACCGAGGGTCGACAAACAGACACCCGCTCTACCCGTCAACCGTCCGTACACATCGGCCATGAACGCAGCACCCTGCTCATGCCGGGTGGTGATGAAACGGATCGGGCTGTCGAGCAGAACGTCCATCACGTCGATGTTCTCTTCGCCCGGGATGCCGAAGATGTAGTCGACGTCCTCGTTCTCGAGGCATCGCACGAAGAGCTCGGCGGCTTTCATAGGTGGCGTCCTTTCGGTTCAACCCAGAAGGGGTGAGAACGCTGACGATGCATCGGCGCGGACGAAATGCCAAGAGACGACGGGCTCCTCTCTTCTCTAGGACCAAGGTCCAATAGCCCCAGCGTGATCAGTCGCAGAGTTTAGGGTGTCCTCGTCTTCAGGCGGAGGGGGGGTCGATATCATTCTCAAGGTCCCGGAATTCTGATTCCGGGCGGCTGAACAAGGAGGACCGATGCCAAGGGTGCACACGATGTTTTCGCGGATCTCGGCTGTTGTCTTGCTGATTGGCCTTGCGTCCTGTGGAGACTCAGGAAGTGGCATCCAAATCCCGGGTTCGAGCCCTGGGGCGGTTGCGGCCGTTACCGTCTCCCCTTCTTCCGCGTCGATCCAAGTCGGACTGACCGTTCAGATGGCCGCGACGCTGGTCGACGGCCAAGGCAATGAGGTGTCCGGGGACGTGTCCTGGACCAGTTCGGATCCCGCCGTGGCTTCCGTTGACTCCGGGGGACTCGTCACGGGGCTGGTGGCAGGAACCGCAACAATCACTGCGACCATCAATACCATTTCCGGCGGCGCCATTGTGACGGTCGTCAATCCGCCAACCCCGTAGTGACCAGCGTGGTGCCACAGAAGTCTCCCGACATCGCGCGCCCTCGACGGAGCTCAAGGTTCCACCGGGGACGGGTTGGCCGGATACCTGCGAGTGGTTCTGGACTGGGCCTGGTAGGACCCAAATACGTCTACGGTGTGTCGGGCGCCTCCAACATCCCCGCGTCCACCAACACCTGGCGTGCCCGCTCCTCGTCCTCGACCCGCACGACGATCCGCGCAGGGTTCACGAACGCCAGGCCCACGTCCATACCGCCCGCATCGTCGATATGGAGGATCGAGTTCACGCCCGCGCTCTCCAAGTACCCGTGAGCCATTTCCGCTTCGTGTCGATAGTGGAAACGCGCCACGATCGTGGTTGAGATTCGGTCGCGGCTCACGGGGTAGCCCCATCCCTGGCTTCCTCCGTGGCCTCACTGCGCCCTTGCCGAAGCACCCCGCTCAATTGGGGAATAACGACCGATCGATCTGGGGGACCAGGTTCAGTGCATTCTCGTAGTAGATTTTGCGAAGCACCTCGTCCGGGAGGTCCAATCCATACATCTGCCAAAACGCGTGGTACCTCCGGTAGTAGTCGAAATAGTCGTCCGCCGTCTCGAAGACACGGAAATACGTGTGGAACTCCTCTTGGTCGTAGGAGTCCTTGCCCATCACGACCCTGTCCTGGTATTCGATGAGCCACTGCTTCGCGAATCGGGGCTGCCTTCCCAACTCGTAGATGACCGCACCGAGGCCCACGTACATGTTGGGCAGCTCGTCCAGGAGGCCCCCGAGCCGAGTGAGGTCGTGGCCCAGCCATCCGAGATGAGCCGCGATGAAGTTCGTGTTCGGATGTCTCCGGAAGAGGTTGTGCTGCTCCCCGATGATCTGCTCGAAAGGTGCGCTCCTGCCTGGAGGCTGTATCCGCCGCGGTCGAAGCGTCAACTCGAGCCAGCGCTCGTTGAAGCGGTCATAAGGCTGCCAAAACTCGGCGGGATCGGCCGAGTGGATCAACACCGTGATCCCCAGCTCACCGGCCTTCTCCCAAACGGGGTCGAGACGGGGATCGTCCACCGGGATCCGGTTTCCATCGGTGTCGCGGTCGGTCAGCCCGAGGCCCTTGAAGATCTTCAGACCGGCAGCCCCGGCGGCGACATCCGCTTCCAGCTGGGCCGCGGCCCGCTCACCCCATCCGGGATCACCCACACCTCGGAAGTTGACGTTGGCGAAGAAGACGAAACGCCCCGGGTGGTCGCGGGTCATGTTTTCGAGCCCCGTGACGAGGCTCGCCCCGCTCCCGCCCGACAGGTTCACCATGACCGCCATGTTGAGTTCGTCCATCTCCCCGACCAGCCTGTCGACGGCCTCTGACGACATGCGGCTACCCCTCTGGTGGCCGTGAATGTCCACGAAAGGAAAACGGGCGCTCGTTACGATGTGCTCCGGAACGACCAGCGTATTACGCGGCTCGTACTCGTCCACGGTGACGCCCTGGCCGGTGAGGGGCCGTGCAGGACCCGGGAGGAACGATGCCACCAAGAGCAACAAGCCTCCAATGAACTCGGCGGAAGTCAGACGCATACGTACTACTCCACGGTCGCGGGTCACCGACTGAGGCCCCCGGACGGGACCACGATAGTCGGCTCGTGATAATCGCCTCGCGATGGTCGCCTCGCGATGGTCGGCTATTGTAGCAACCGCGGCACGTTAGAGAAACCCGAGCCTAGGGAGGCTGATCGACGGTTTGGCCTCCCGCCGCCCGAGTGTCACGACGGGCCGGATATCACGACGGACCGGGCTCGCCGTCCCACACCACATAGCGGATCCCATCTTTCCCGGAACGTTTCACCGAGTACATCGCGGAGTCCGCGACCTGGAGGGCCTCCCGGCTCGTGTCGATCGGCGCCTCGAACGTTGCGGCTCCAATGCTGAACGTCACCGGCCATCCACCTTCGGCCATGGTCCGGATCAGTTGCTTGCGCAAATTCTCGAGCACCGATCCGGTGGCGCCACCCGTGGTCTCCGGTAGGACGATCGCGAATTCGTCTCCTCCCAAGCGCCCGAGGATGTCCGTCTGTCGCGTGCTGGACCGGAGTACGTCCGCAACCCGGCGCAGGAGCTCATCGCCCGCGTCGTGTCCCTCCAGGTCGTTGACCGCCTTGAAGTTGTCGAGATCGACATAGGCGAGCGTGAACGCATGACCGTACCGGGCAGCCCGGGCCAGCTCGGCGTCGAGCCTCATGATGAACGACCCACGATTCAGGAGGCCCGTCAACGCATCCGTCGCCACGAATGCCGCCTCGTCGGAGAGCCGACGTTTCAGGGTGACGAGCAATATCACGATGATCCCGAAAAGGATGAAGTGCGACAAGAGGCTCCAGATGACCGGCCAACCGATGGGTTCGCCCGCGAGCGCGGCAAACGGCGCCGCAAGTGTCACCGCCGCGGCCACCAGGACGTACACCGTCATCCGTCGTGTTCCGTCAGGCCGCTCAGCGACCGGGGGGTCCCCGCCTTCAGCACCCCTCGGCACTCTAGTGCCTCGACCTGCGATCAAGGGACGCCCTGATCCAGATCCACGCCGCCCACCCCCGCCATCTCTCTCGCTAACAGATGAACCTCGGTGAGCTTCCACTGCGCGTGCAGGCACATGACTGCGAGCACCAGTAGGACCACGTTGACTACGACCGGCCCCAGACCCGCCGAGCCGCCGACCCGCCAGAGATCTAGGACTCGAGTCGCGATCACGTATCCCGCGAAGAGCAAGGGCACGAAACTTCCTGCGAACACCAGGCCGTCCCAGGGGCTGGTCTTCCCCAAAACCGTCGAGACCGCCTGCATCCCATAGAAGACCATCGCCGCCATCGAGAGAACCGCGCCGACCGCGATCACCACGTACTCGGCCGGCTGGAGCCCGTGCCGAAGGGACTGCACCAGGCCGTAGACGCCGAGAACCGCCAGCGGAGGCAGGCCTACGGCAATTTTGGCGGCCGCCATGCGCTCGACCGCTTGGGCGACGAGAGGTCCGCCCTCACCGGCCTCGGGTTCTGGATTCGCCATATACTAATGATCATCGATCCCCAGTACCGGCGCCAGAGAAACCGAAACTGAGGCCCACCCTGGGCCGCCGCCTGGCCTTCGACCCCGAGCAAGGACGGTGGTGGGTCATCTGCGATCGATGCCGACGCTGGAATCTCCGCCCCATGGAGCAGCGCTGGGAGGCCCTCCATGAATTGGAAAGGTCGGTGCGTGACCGATCCGAAAATAGACGGGTTGCGTCACGGAGCCTTCAAGAGCCCATGAGGCACCTCGCCCTTTCCCACACGTCATCGAACATCGACTCGGTGAGCCGGCCGGTGAACGTATTTTGCTGGCTCGGATGGTAGCAGCCGAGCACCGTTCTGCTTGCGAGGGTCACCTCGACACCGTGCGAGAACTTCGGACGTGGGTGGGGGACACCCTCGTCCTGCGTCTGGAGGACTCGAAGCACCTGATCGAACGCGAAGCCCCCGAGCGCCACAACCACGCCGGCGGAACGAAAGATCTCCATCTCCTCTTTGAGATACGGCCCGCAGTGGTCCCGCTCGGCGGCGGTCGGGCGGTTCGCAGGCGGCGCACAGCGGACGGCGGCCGTGATGTAGACTCGCGACAGGCGTAACCCGTCGTGGGCCGTGCGTCCGTCGGGCTGGTTGGCAAACCCCGCCCGGTACAGAGCCCGAAACAACCAGTCCCCGGAGCGATCCCCGGTGAACATGCGCCCGGTCCGATTGGCACCGTGCGCGCCCGGAGCGAGACCTACGATCAAGAGCTCCGCGTCCGGGTCTCCGAATGATGGGACGGGACGTCCCCAATAGCGGTCCGCGGCGTAGGCGGCCCGTTTTTCACGAGCCACATCAGAGCGCCACTCCACCAGGCGTGGACACTTGGTGCACGCCACGACGCGTTCGTTTATCGCCCTCAGGCGCGCTCCGTTCTTGGATGGAGGGTCGTGGGTCCCACCCCGATCAGACCGATTCTCGTTTTTTCTCATCTCTGAGACCACTTCGCCGAGCGAAGATCGCACCGATGAGAGGGCCGACCAACGCCCCGACCGTGAACCCGATCACGGTCATCACTCCGATCGGATTGAGATGACTCATCGAGGGTCCACCGCTGGCCACAGACCGGTACATACTCAAGGCAAAGAAGAGGCCTCCACCGACCGCCGCGCCTTTCGCGGTCCAACGTCCCATGTCCTTCAAGCAGGTACCCCCCCGGTGGGTTCGAGACTCGGGTCGGTTCCGGCGGGTCTGACACCCTCCGGTTGGTCGGGAACTTCGGTGTCCGCACCCCACGTCTCACCACCATGCGTGAAGTTACGCTTGAAGAAGTCCGACGCGTCGTCCACGACAGAGTAGAGCACGGGGACCAGGATGAGGGTGAGGAAGGTCGCGAACAGAATTCCGACGATCACAGCGATCGCCATGGGACCCCACATGACGGCCTGCTCCCCTCCCCAATAAAACTCGGGATCGAGTCGGCTATAGAGGCCGAAGTAGTTGAAATTCAGGCCGATGGCGAGCGGGATCATGCCAAGCGCAGTGGTGACCGCCGTCAGGATCACCGGCCGAAAGCGTACTTTTCCGCCACGCACCAAGGCCTCTCGGCGCCCCAATCCGTCTCGCGTCCTCAAAATACCGACGTAGTCGAGCAGTACGATGGCGTTGTTTACCACGATGCCGGCTAGCGCGATGATGCCCACCCCCGTCATGATGATGCCGAAGGGCATTCGGAGCACGAGGAGGCCAAGAAACACCCCGGCCGTGGACATGAGCACCGACGTGAGGATGATCAGGGGCGTGGCCACCGAGTTGAACTGGCTCACCAAAATGAGTCCGATCAGCATGATCGCCCCGAAGAAAGCCGTCTGAAGGAACTCCTGGGCTTCCGCCTGCTCTTCGGACTGCCCCGTGTACTGGAGCTGATAACCGACCGGCAGCTCGTTCGCGACGAAGTCCGCCAGGACTTCCTGCACCTCCGCCAAGACTCTGTTGTTGTTCAGGCCGGCCCGCACGTCCGAGCTGATTGTGGCCATGCGCCGCTGGTCCTTCCGGCGGATAGTGCCATACCCGTCCCGGACCTCCCAGCTCGCCACCGAAAGAAGAGGAATCTGGGTTCCCTCGTCCATCACGGTCAGGTTTCGCAGGCTCTCCAGACTCCCACGATACTCCTCAGCGAGACGCACCACGATGTCGTATTCGTCGTTTCCCGTCCGGTACTTCGCTGCCTCGATCCCCTGAATGGCACCACGGATCGCCATCCCAATGTCCTGGGTGGACACCCCGTAGAGCGCCGCCTTTTCTCGGTCTACCGACACCGACAACTCGGGGCGAGCGTCGTCGAGATCGCTCTCCAACCCCACTAACTTCGCGTACACCGGGTCGCCCTCCAGAATCGCGAGTACGCGGTCGGACAACGCCTGTAGCGTCACGGGGTCTTCTCCCACGAGCTCGATGTTCACCGGACTACCCTGCACGGGTCCCTGCGCCACTTGGTCTACCGTGATATCCGCTCCGGCGATGTCCCGGCCAAGCACTGCCTGCATCAGACTCAGGAGATTTTGGGAGTCCAGTTCTCGCTTGCCGAATTCGATCATGCTGACGGTCACCCGCCCCGCGTTCGGACCCGAAGGGCCCCCACCCCTCATGGGGTTACCGCCGCCGCCCGAGCCACCTACGGTCGCGACCACCGATTCCGCTTCCACCATGCCCGAGAGTACCCGAATGTCCTCCTCGAGCCGCCGTGCGATCGCGTCCGTCGCCTCCGGGCTACTGCCGACTGGTAACTCCAGGTCAATGAGGATCTGGCTGGGCGGCATGTCCTCGGGGAAGAGTTCGACACCGGCGTTGAAGCGGTAGAAGAGACCACCGGTCCCGACGAGACCCAAGAAGGAGGCAACGAGCAGCACCGCCCTGTGATCTAGCGCCCATTCGAGTTGCCGCCCGTAGATCGTCAAGATTCGGGGTAGCTGCACAGCCTGGAAACGGATCGCCATGCCTCGCAGGAGCACGCGGTGCAGCCCCCACAGCCCCGCGATGCTCCCGGTGAGGAGCACCAGCGTGAGCGGATTCCGTATCCCAACCCCGATTCCTACCAATACGATCACTCCGATCATGGTCCACCGAGCCGCGGGCCTCAGGGGCGGCGCCGGATCATCCTCGATCCGGAGGAACATCGCGCACAGCGTCGGAACGATCACGAGCGCCACGAACAGGGAGCTGGCAAGCGCTGTGATGAGCGTAGCCGGCATGAGCTTCATGAACCCGCCTATCTGGCCCGGCCAGAAGAGGAGCGGGGTGAAGGCGGCGAGCGTGGTCGCCGTTGCGACGATCACCGGCATGGCCACTTCGCCCGTTGCCTTCTTCGCCGCCGTGCGCCGGTCCCAGCCCTCCTCCACGTACCGGTAGATGTTCTCGACCACGACGATGGCGTTGTCGACGAGCATGCCCAGAGCGAGGATCAGGGAGAAGAGTACGACGATGTTCAGCGTGACGCCGCGGAGCTGCAGGATCACAAAGGTCAGCAACATGGACGTGGGGATCGATATGGCCACGAACACCGAATTCCCGGCGCCCAGGAAGAAGAGAAGCACGCCGATGATAAGGATGAGTCCCGAGATGATGTTGTTCTCGAGGCTGCTCACCATGGTTTCGATCTGTATCGATTGGTCCGATGTGATCTTTACCACGGTCGTCGGCGGAAGCAGCGGCTCCATCTCCCGGATGGCGGCTTTCACCAGCTCGACGGTCTCGATGATGTTTTCGCCGGAGCGCTTCAGGACGTCCAACGTGACGACCGGAGCGGCGTCGAGGCGGGCGTAGTTCGTACGGTCCTGAAAGCCGAACTCCACGTCGGCGATGTCCCGGACGTAGATGGGGCGACCATCCTCGATGGCGACCACGAGGTCCTGGATGATCATCGGGTCGTCGAACTCGCCAGCGACGCGCACCAGATATTGCAGTGGCCCTACGTCGATCGATCCCCCGGGGATATTGACGTTCTCGTCACGAATCGCGTCGATCACGTCCTGGATCTCAAGGCCGTAGAACTGTAATCGGTCGAGGTGGACGTCCACCCTGACCTCCCGCTCGCGCCCTCCCCGGATGTCAACTCTCAACACGCCCGGGACCTGCTCGACCCGATCCTGCATCTCCTCCCCGAGCTCCTTGAGTCGCACGAGACCGTACTGCCCCGAGAGGTTCACCTGCATGATGGGCATCTCGGAGAAATTGAACTCGACGATCGACGGGTCCTCGGCTTCGGCCGGCAACTCGGCCTTCGCCAGGTCGACCTTCTCCCGCACCTTCTGGAGAGCTCCCTCGAGGTTCGCCGACGCTTCGAATTCAGCGACGATGCTCGAGTACCCTTCGACCGAAGTCGATGTCAGGCTCTTGAGGTCGGAGATGGTCGAGAGTTGGTCTTCCAGGGGACGGGTGATCAGGCTCTCGATGTCGGCCGGCGTCACGCCCGGATAGATCGTGTTCACCGCGATCATCGGGATTTCCATCTCGGGGAAGGACTCCCGGGGAATCACTTGATACGCGATAAAACCCGCGATCGTGATGAACGCGAAGAGCACAAGCACGCTGGTCTGGTGGTCGACCGCCAAACTGGTTGGGCGAAATTCTTTGAAGCGCGCCAGGAATGCGGGGTCATGGCCGGGCTCGGCGGGAACGTGGCCACCGGAGCCGGGCGCTCGGTCGGGGGAGTTCCCGTTCGAATCCGAAGGTCTGTCCGTAGGCTTGATCATGTCGCCCTCACCTCGTCCCTACAACGTTGACTCGGTCACCGGCCGTAACCTGCTGCTGGCCGACCACGATGAGTCGCTCTCCCGCGCTCAGGCCGGCCTCGATCACGACCTCGTTCCGCTGGCTGGCACCGAGCTCGACAGCTCGTGATACAACGACGGCGTCATCCCCGTGCCCCTCGGCCACGAAGACGACGTACCCGTCCTCGACCCTTATCAACGCTTCCTGGGGGATGACGATCGCATCTTCGATCGTCTGCCTTACCAGCCCCAGATTGGCCACCATCTGCGGCTTGATCAGGCCATCCGGATTCGCCATCTCGAGTTCGACCAAGAAAGTGCGATTCTGGGCGTTCACCGTTGCAGCGACGTAGCTGATGGTGCCGTCGACAGAAATATCCAGGACGTCGAGAACGGTTGTGACCGAAGCCCCCACGGTCACGTCCCTCGCGTAACGCTCCGGCACTCCCGCCACGACCTTGACGGGATCGAGCGAGACGATGCGTGCCACGTTCGTCCCGACGTTCACCATGGCTCCGACTTCCACCATGCGGGTCTCCAGGAAACCGTCGATGGGGGCACGGATCACCGTGCGTGCGAGGCGGGTCTGAAGTGTTGCCAGACGGGCCGCAGCCTGTTCGGCGCCGT
>JADFNK010000143.1 GCA_022563405.1 Gemmatimonadota bacterium
TGAAGGGTTGCGGTGGCACGACCCCATCTCCGTTGTTGGAGCTCCTAGCCGTAGCGAATGCTATGGCGTCGTCGCTCCGCCTAGGAGCTGGGGCCGTGGCATCCGCAACGCGGCCCACTGTACTCCTCAACAGCCTTCTAACTGAACGCCCGATCGGGAATGCCCCGACGGGATCAATAAGTGCGTGACGGGGTGTTCCCGTCCGCCTGACAGCAGAGAAAAGAGAACATGATCAAGAGAATCGAACGCCAGTTCGCGGGGCGCACATTGAGCCTCGAGTTCGGGCGCATGGCCAGGAATGCCCACGGGTCTTGCCTGGTCCAGTATGGCGACACGGTTGTGCTTTGTGCCGCTACGGTGCAGGACAATCCAAGCCACCTGCCATTTTTCCCCCTGACCATCGAATTCCAGGAAAAGAGCTACGCGGCCGGGAAGATTCCCGGTGGCTTCTTCAAGCGTGAGGGTCGGCCGAGCGAGAACGCGATTCTGTCGGCGCGCTTGACGGATCGGCCTATCCGGCCGCTGTTCCCCAAGGGATTCCAGCACGAGACGCAGGTCGCCTGTTTCGTGCTCAGTACCGATCAGGAAAACGCCGCTGACGTGCTGGCCATGCTCGGCGCTTCGGTGGCGCTGAACATGTCGAAAATCCCGTTCAACACCCTGGTGGCGAGCGTTCGTATCGGTCGGATCAAGGGTACGTGGGTGCTCAACCCCACGTTTCAACAGCTTGAGTATTCCGATCTCGACATCGTGGTCGCGGGCACCGAGGACGCGATTCTGATGGTGGAAGGCGGCGCGGTGGAGGTTTCCGAGGCAGACATCCTCGAGGGGCTGGAGACCGCACATCAGGGCATCAAGGAGCTCATCGATATCCAGCGTGAGCTGCTCGAAGGGCACACGGTCCCCGACATGGACTGGTCGCCGATCGAGCCGGACCAGGACCTCGCCGCGAAGGTGACGGAGATGGCCGAGAGCCGGATCGACGAAGCGTTGACTCTGCCGGACAAGGCCGAACGGAACCAGGCGATGGCCGCGGTGGCCGAGGACGTGATCAGCCGCTTGATCGAAGAGGATGAGGCGTACAGCGATCACGAGAAATCGGTCAAGGAGGTGCTTCGCAGCATCGAGAAGCGCTCCATGCGGACGCGCATTCTCAAACAAGGCGAACGGGCCGATGGTCGCGGGCTCGAGGATGTTCGACCGATCACCTCGGAGGTCGGGGTGCTTCCCCGAACGCATGGTTCGGCACTGTTCACGCGTGGCCAGACGCAGGCGTTGGTTGTCACGACACTCGGAACGTCTCGAGACGAGCAGCGGATCGACAACATCGAAAGTGCCGAAGAGGTTACCAAGTCGTTCATGCTTCACTACAACTTCCCGCCGTTCTCGGTGGGCGAGGCGCGCCCCTACCGTGGTACGTCGCGGCGTGAACAGGGACACGGGGCGCTGGCCGAGCGAGCCATCCGTCCTCTCTTGCCGGCTTACGACGACTTCCCCTACACCATTCGGATCGTCTCTGACATCCTCGAGTCGAACGGCTCGTCGTCGATGGCTTCGGTGTGTGGCGCGTCGCTTGCACTCATGGACGCCGGCGTACCGGTGAAGTCCGCGTGCGCAGGGATCGCGATGGGGCTGATCATGGAAGGGGACAAGGTCGCGATTCTGACCGATATCCTCGGACTCGAGGATGCACTCGGTGACATGGACTTCAAGATCGCTGGCACACGCGAAGGTGTGACCTCCATCCAGATGGACATCAAGATCGAGGGGCTGACACACGACATCCTGAAGAGCGCGCTCGAGCAAGCGCATAAGGGCCGGATGCACATCCTCGACCACATGGATCAGGCACTCGCGGAGCCGAGGAGCGACCTCTCGCAGTACGCCCCGCGGATCGTGAGCATCCAGATCAATCCCTCGAAAATCGGTGACATCATCGGGCCCAAAGGCAAAACGATCCGTGCCATTCAGGAAGAGTCCGGGGCGAAGATCGACATCGATGACAGCGGTCTCGTGAAGATCGCGGCGGTCTCCGGTGAGGCTGGAGCCCGCGCACGTGAGATGATCGAAGCGATCGTTCAGGAGCCCGAGGTCGGAAGGATCTACGAGGGCCCGGTCAAGAATACGACGTCCTTCGGTGCCTTCATCGAGATCGTTCCGGGCATAGAGGGGCTGTGCCATATCTCTGAGCTCACTGAAGGCCGAGTGGAGAAGACCGAGGACGTGCTAAACAGGGGTGACATCACCCGCGTGAAGCTTCTCTCCATCGACGAGAAGGGCCGTCTCCGTCTCTCCCGAAAGGCCGCGCTCGCAGAGGATGCCGCGGGAGGGGCCGACGGGGCGGACGGCGTCTCAGACGGAGGCGACACAGGAGATGACGAGGGTAAGTCCGAGGAGGCTCAGGGCTGAACTCCGGCAGGGCCGATATGCGTGAAGCGGTGCTCGACAACGGCATACGGGTCATTACCGAGCGAAGGCCCGACGTGCGCTCGGTTGCGGTGGGTGTGTGGATCGACCAGGGTTCCGCCCATGAAACGCCTGAATCGGGTGGTGTGAGCCATCTGATGGAGCATCTCGTATTCAAGGGCACGGAGCGCCGAACGGCCCATGAGATCGCACTCTCCCTCGAGTCGCTCGGGGGGAGCCTCGACGCATACACGACTCGTGAGCACACGAGCTATCAGGCCCACGTGCTCGACGAGCATTTGCCGGTGGCGCTCGACGTACTCGCGGACCTGGTGCTCCATCCACTTCTGGATCCCGCCGACCTGGAACTGGAGAAGGACGTGGTGATCGAAGAAATCGCCGGGGTCGAGGACACGCCCGACGACCTGGTCTTCGATCTCCATGGTGCCGAGTTCTGGAACGGCCATACCTATGGGCGACCGATCCTCGGCACCCGCGAGTCCGTAAGAGCGTTCCAGATCGACGAGCTTCGCTCACTCCACTCCGAGCGATATCAGGGACGAAACATCGTCCTGGGGTGTGTGGGGAATATCGAACATGACGACGTGGTAAACCAGTTGGCGGAGCTGTTTGGTGGAGTGGCTGCAGGACGTGAGTCGCCAGGGATCGAGGAGCCGACGGATACGATCTCGGGCCGAATTTCGGTCGTACGGGATGCCGCCCAGGCCCACCTCGTGATCGGTCATGCGACGCCCTCTTTTTCCGATCCGGTCCGCGATGCTCTCCTCTTGATCTCGGGAGCTTTCGGTGGGGGTATGAGTTCCCGGCTGTTCCAAAAGATTCGTGAAGAGTTGGCGTTGGCGTACGCCGTATATGCCTTCCAGTCCTTCTACAGCATGGCCGGAATGGCGGGTGTGTATGTGGGAACGAGGCCGGAGGCGTCCGAGCAAGCGTTGGATGGAATTTTGCGTGAGTACGGCAAGTTGTGTGAGCACGGGATCACGGGTGAGGAGCTCGAACAGGCCAAGAGCCATGCGAGGGGCCGCTCGATTCTGGCGATGGAGTCGACGGGGGCGAGACTGCTTCGTCTGGTAGGTTTTACGCTGCGGGGAGAGCCTTATCGGGATCTGGACGAGTCTCTCGCCCGGATCGACGCGGTGACTTTGGAGGAAGTGAGCGCCGCCTGCCAGCGTTTCTACAACCCTGACGACCAGTATACCCTGAGCCTGGGGCCTGCCTGATTGTGCGTCCGCCCAGCCACCACTTCCTGGCTTATGCCGCCCAAGCGCAAGTCCGATGACCGACTTGGTCCGTTTCAAGCGGCTGCCTCAAAATCAGGATCTGCCGCTCCCTTCGCGAGCCACACCCCATGCGGCCGGATACGATGTCCGCTCGGCGGAAGAGGACTTCGTGCTCGCTCCCCAGGAGATTCGTCTGGTCTCGACGGGTCTCGAGATGGAGCTCCCTGAAGGTATGGAATGTCAGGTCCGGCCTAGGTCCGGCCTTGCCCTACGTTATGGGGTCACACTCCCGAACAGTCCTGGGACCATCGACCCGGACTACCGGGGCGAGCTCCGAATCATTCTTCAGAATAGTGGCACTGAGCCCGTCACTTTCACCCGGGGCGATCGAATTGCTCAGTTGGTTTTCCATCGCTTTTCTGCGCCCGAGGTGATCGAGGCGTCGGAATTAGGTGCCACCGATCGGGGTGAAGATGGCTTCGGGAGCACGGGAATCGAGTGAACATATGGCGCGGACCGCGCAACTGACCGTTTGACAATGACTTGACGTCCATTCTCTTCTAGGCATCTTGAGGCAGAGGGGTATGATGCCTGCCGGAGCGGACAACACCTAAGGATCCTCGAGAACTTTGAACTTCAAGAAGTGGCTGGAAGCGGGTCGGCTGATCCCTGTGAACGACATCGCGGTCGATCTCGGGACGGCCAATACGTTGATATACGTGAAGGGCGAAGGGATCGTTCTCAACGAGCCCTCGGTGGTCGCGGTCGAAAAGGGGTCGG
>JADFNK010000144.1 GCA_022563405.1 Gemmatimonadota bacterium
ATGGGCTCAGTCCACCGGGGAGGACATGCCCAACCCGTATCAAACCACGGATGGCTATCTCCGCATGCCCGTCGGCAGGAGTTGGGGTTCGGTGAGCGCTGTGGACATCGATCCCGATGGTCTCTCGGTGTGGGTCGCCGAGCGTTGCGGGTCGGATTCCATGAATCCGCGCTTCGCACCCCGGTCGTGCGGAGACAACGACGTTCCTCCCGTCCTGAAATTCAATCCCGACGGGATCATGGTCAGGAGCTTCGGCAAGGGACTGTTCGCCATGCCCCACGGCATCCACGTCGACGCTCAGGGTAACATCTGGGTGACGGACGCCCCGTTCACACAGGCGGGTCGTGCTTCGGGGCGGGGCCATCACGTCACGAAGTTCAGCCCCGAGGGAGACATTCTCCTGCGGCTGGGCGTGCCCGGCGAGTCGGGAGACGATGAGAGGCACTTCAACATGCCGTCCGACGTCATTACGTCGCCGAACGGGGACATCTTCGTGGCCGACGGTCATGGCGCAGGCACCAACGCGCGCATCGTGAAGTTCTCGCCGGATGGCACCTTCATCACCGCGTGGGGCGGGTTCGGCTCAGAGCCGGGCCAGTTCGGTGAGCCCCATGGCCTGGCCATGGACTCACGGGGGCGACTCTTCGTAGCCGACAGGGCCAACAGCCGGATACAGATCTTCGATCAGGAAGGGACCTTCCTGGAGGAGTGGTACCAGTTCGGGCATCTGAGTGGGATCTACATCGATCAGGATGACGTGTTGTACGGCGTCGATTCGGAATCGAGCGTGGCGTCGGGCCGGAAGCGAGGTATTCGTGTGGGAAGTGCGCGGACCGGTGAGGTATGGGCTTTCATTCCGGATCCGGCGGACCCGAACGGAGCGCACCGCTCGAGCAGTGGGGGGGAGGGGATCGTAGCCGATGTGAACGGTGTGATCTATAGCGCCGAGGTCGGGCCACGCGGCGTCAAGCGATACCACCGATACATCGACCCATGATGATCAAGGCTAGACCCTCAACCCAGTGGGCGCTCTCCCCGGGTCGCTATAGGGACTGTGCCAACTCGGCGAGCCGTTGGCCCTGCCTCCCGAGGCGGTACGCCAAGAACAAGAGACCGACGGTGAGGACGTGGACCACCACCCCGGCCGTGAGGGACCAGGCGTAGAGGAAGACGCCTAGCACGGCAAGTAGCACCGCCCCCGCGAGCAAACCCACTCTCCAGTTCCGTACCATAGTCCGGACGGCCTGCGGACTTCTCCCCGCGACGGCCTCCACGGTTTGTTTCTGGAGCCAGCTGGCGTCGCTCCCGAGCCGAGCTTTCGCCATTTGCTTCTTCAGGTGCGCGGGCTCTTTTCCGGGCCGGAAGCCCTTGATCGGTTGCTGGCCGCCAGGCGGTCGCCGGCCCCCTCCGTTTCTTGCCATCAATCCCTCATTCTCATCGCTACCCCTACACTCTTGCTCGACGGACGCCTGTCGGTCAGCCGACGCGGACGTACTTGACCGTCGTGGGGGGCTCGGGAACCGCTGCATCCACCGGCACCGTATCTTGCCCGGCCGGTCAGTACCCCGCAAGGCGGGGCGAGACGACCTAACCTTTCTTCATCGAAAGGCTGATGCGCTTCCGCTCGCTGTCGATTTGGAGCACCCGCACCTGCACCTGCTGACGCACACGCACCACCTCGTTGGGGTCCTTCACGAAGCGGTCGGCCAACTGACTGACGTGGACGAGACCGTCTTGGTGCACGCCGATGTCCACGAAGGCCCCGAACGCCGTGACGTTGGTGACGATTCCGGGCAAGACCATGCCGGGCTTCAGGTCGCTGAGCGCGTGGACTTCGGCGAACGAAAACGCCTCGAATGCCGGTCGGGGGTCTCGTCCCGGACGGGCGAGCTCCTCCAGAATGTCGTCTATGGTCGGGCGCCCCACACCCTCACCGACGTATCGATCGGGATCGATGTGGCTTCGGCGTTCGCCGTCGGTGAGCAGTTCTTCCACCGAGCTTCCCTGATCCTTGGCCATGCGCTCCACCAGTCCGTATCGCTCCGGGTGCACGCCGCTCGCGTCGAGAACGTTTGATCCGCCGGCAATGCGGAGGAAACCCGCCGCCTGCTCGAACGCCTTGGCGCCCAGCCGTGGGACCTTCAGGAGGTCTCGCCGAGTCCGGAATGCCCGGTTCTCTTCACGCCACCGGACCACGTTCTTCGCCAGCACGGGCCCTAGACCCGCGACGTAGCTGAGAAGGGACGCGCTGGCGGAGTTGATGTCCACGCCGACCGCGTTGACACAGCTCACCACTGTGTCGTCCAACGCCGACCTGAGCTCGCCCTGGTCCACGTCGTGTTGGTACTGACCAACGCCGATGGACTTGGGGTCGAGCTTCACCAGCTCGGCCAGCGGATCCTGGAGCCGGCGCCCGATGGAGACCGCGCCCCGAACGGTCAGGTCGTGATTGGGAAGCTCCTCTCGGGCCACATCGCTGGCGCTGTAGATGGACGCCCCGCTCTCGTCCACCATGATCACCGGAGGCCCGAGGGCCAGATCTCGGATGAAGGCTTCGGTCTCCCGCCCTGCGGTCCCGTTGCCGACGGCGATGGCCTCTGGAGAGAAGCGTTGGACGAGATCCCGAAGAGACCGTGCCGCGTCTTCACTCCGGCCCTGACCCTGGGTCGGGAAGACGGTCGTGTTGTGTAGGAGCGCCCCCTGGGCATCGAGCGCCACGACCTTGCACCCGGTTCGAAAGCCGGGATCTATTGCAAGTATCGGTTTGTTCTGAAAGGGCGCCGCCATGAGAAGCTCCCGGAGATTCGTGACGAAGATCCGGATAGCCTCCTCGTCGGCTCGGGCCTTCGCGGCCTTCAGGGCTTCACGCTCGAGGCTGGGGAGAAGCAGACGCTTGTACGCGTCGTCGGTGGCGAGACCGACCTGTTCCGCGGCGAAGCCGCGCCCGCTGACGTAGCGCCGGTTCAGCCGCACCCGGGCGTCGGATTCGTCGGGTCTCGCCTGAACCCGAAGAAAGCCCTCGGCGCTCCCCCGCAAAACGGCGAGGATCCGGTGGGACGGTGCCCGGCCGAGGGGTTCGGACCACTCGAAGTAGTCCCGGAATTTCGCCGCCTCGGCCTGCTTCTTTTTGACCACCGTCGAGACGAGGGACGCTCGCTCGGCGAAGAGAAGGCGTAGATCGCGGCGGACGTGGACGTCCTCGCTGACGTTCTCCGCGATGATGTCACGGGCTCCGGCGAGCGCTGCGTCCTCATCTTCGACGCCCCGCTCGCGATCCACGAAGTCGGCCACGTTGATCGGTTGACCCGTCTGGGCCAACAGCGCTCTCGCAAGAGGCTCCAGGCCCCGCTCCTTCGCCACCGTTCCCCGCGTGCGCCGCTTCGGACGGTGGGGGAGGTAGACATCTTCCAGGGCGGGCAGAGTCTCGGCACCCAGAACGCGACCACGGAGTTCGTCATCGAGGAGCCCCTGCTCCGAGAGCGACGCCAGGATCGCCGTACGGCGCTTGTCGAGCTCAGCGAGCTGGGTCAGACGGTCCCGGATCGCGGCCACCGCCACCTCGTCCAGAGACCCCGTGGCTTCCTTCCGGTAGCGGGCGATGAACGGCACCGTGGCCCCGCTCGCCAGTAGCTCGGAGGTCGCCCCGACCTGCCGTAGCGTGGCTCCAAGCTCCCGCGCGATCGCCGCCGAGTGATCGGGCTGTACGGCGTTGCTCGAGACCTTGGTCACGCTGTCGCGGCTCCGCTTCGCATTTTGTTTAGGCACGCCACCACGAGGGTTTCGGGGAGGGGGTCCGGGGACTGGGTCGCCCGTATGAATTCCTAATTCTCACCCCGTGAAAACGCCACCCCAACGCTTCGAATCGATGACGCCGTGCGAATCGGCTCGCCGATGTTGGTGGGGTTCCGGATCGGGAACGGTGACGAAGGCGATGATGCGCATCGATCCACCGACGGAGGGGCAGAGGAGCGGCAGCAGCTCGTAGATGCGGGCGAGGAGGGCGGTCCATCTCCGTTCTGGCCGCCATTGACCGAGACCACCACGTCCTGTATTCCATATACATGTACGCTATCGGGATGGCGTGTACGCCTCCCGGCAGCTCGAATTCCGAGAGCATCTCACCGCTCGACTTTGCGTACACGCATAGTCGCGGAGGCTCCGATCCCTGTGCGTCGACCGTGGTGAACATCTTCATGGCCTTGGGCCTCTTCGCTGGATCCGCCCTCGCGCAGCAGGGCGCGGCGGGCCCAGAGTGGCGGAGCTACGGGGGAGACGCAGGAAGCACCAAGTACTCGCCACTCGACCAGATCAACCGGGACAACCTCGCTGACCTTCGGGTCGTCTGGCAGTGGGAGTCGGTGGACGGGCGATTCGATCTGGACCAACTGCGGGAGGACTATCCGAACC
>JADFNK010000069.1 GCA_022563405.1 Gemmatimonadota bacterium
TCGACTTTCCCGGAAACTCGAACTTCTGGCTCAACCGATATCTCCTGGCCTATCCGGGCCGTTACGCCCGCTGGATGGACGTGGTGGGACGGATGGGCCCAGGCGTCGGTATTGAAGCAGCTCGGGCCGACTTCGCTGGAATCGCTGGCCGACTCGAAGAGGAGTATCCGGGTACCAACCGGGCCTACACGACGACGTTGATTCCGCTTCACGACGCGGTGGTAGGTGAAACCCGCGCTCCGCTCTTCATCTTGCTCGGTGCGACCGGACTCCTGCTCCTGATCGCCTGTGCCAACGTCACGAACCTGCTTCTGGCGCGGATGGCGGACCGCGGCCGCGAGATCGCGATCCGGACTGCCATGGGGGCGGGGCGGATCCGCCTGAGCCGCCAGATGCTCACCGAGAGCCTGGTGCTGGCCGGCACAGGCGCCGTCCTCGGCCTGTTCCTGGCCAGGGTCGGCATCGACGTTCTTATCGCGTTGGGCCCCGAAAACCTTCCTCGCCTCGACGAAGTCCGCTTCGACCGGAACGTTTTCGTCTTTACCCTCGGGACCACCCTCCTCACGGGACTCCTGTTCGGGCTGGCACCGGTGTTGCGCTTGATGGGCACTGACCTGCATCGGGCGCTCAAGGAGGGCGGAAGGAGTGCCACCGTCGGTTTGGGCCGCGAGCGTCTGGGTAACGGATTGGTGGTGACGGAGATCGCCCTTGCGGTGATGGTGGTGGTTGGCGCCGGCCTCCTGGCTCGGAGCTTTTCACAGCTCATGGACACCGATCCCGGTTTCAACGCCCGGGGTGTGCTCACACTCCAGGTCGACGTCCCCACTGGGAGCTATCAGGAAAATGAGAGCGTGGCAGACTACTACGCTACGCTTACGCAGCGCTTGACCGATGTACCGGGTGTGGAGTCCGTTGCGGCCACGGCCGCACTTCCGTTCGCCGATGAGATTCCGTTCTTGGGCAACTTCAGGGTCCAGGACCGTGCCGAACCGATGCAGGGGGAAGAGCCGACGGCCCACTATCGTCAGGTGACACCCGGGTATTTCCGTACCATGGGTATCGACCTGATCGAGGGCCGCGAGTTCGACATTCAGGACGACCGAACGTCCGGTGGGGTCGTGGTCGTCAACGAGACGCTGGTCCGTCGGTACTTTACGGACGAGGATCCCATTGGAAGAACCATCGATGGGCTGCCACCCCACATAGCCCTCGGCGGTTTTCTGGCAAGCGAGTTCGAAATCGTGGGGATCGCCGAGGACGTGAGATACTTCGGCCTCGCTGAAGCCGCGCAGCCGTCGCTGTATTTCCCGGTCGCTCAAGCCCCGTTCCGGCGCATGAATTTCACGATTCGGACGGCGGGTGTCCCCGAGAGTCTGATCGCCGCGATACGGGGTGAGATCGTCTCGATGGATTCCACGGTGCCCATCGCCCGAGTACGGACCATGGACCGGATCTTGTCCGATTCGGTGGCGAGCGACCGTTTCAGCATGCTGCTCCTCACCCTGTTTGCCGTCATCGCCCTCGTCTTGGCTTCGGTGGGGATCTACGGCGTGACCTCGTATTCCATATCGCAGCGCACGGCCGAGATGGGAATTCGCATGGCCGTGGGTGCGAACCCCGGGGACGTTCTGAAGCTGGTGATGGTGAACGGCGCCAAACTGGCCTTTGCAGGAGTCGTGCTGGGGCTCCTCGGTGCGGCCGCTCTGAGCCGTATCTTGGCCAGCCAACTGTACGGCGTCGGTGCAACCGATCCATTGACCTTCGCGGGTGTCGCCGGTGTCCTGACGTTGGTTGCGCTCACGGCTACCTACGTGCCGGCGCTTCGTGCGGCACGCATCGACCCCGTCCTTGCGATTCAGGGAGAGGGTCACTAATCGGGGAGAGGGTCACTAAAAGGGAAAGGGCCTTGGCGGTCGCCCACGCCGAGAGTTCGAGGCGAGATGAGGGGCGGACACCGCAATTGGTGAGGAGCGCATGCCACATATAGCGAGGATCGTTGCACCGACCGTAGTCGCTTGGGTCGTGCTCATGTCTGGATCGTCCGCTGAGGGCCAACTCCCCGACATCTGGGATCGTGTCGAACATCGTACGGCCGACAACGGGGGGGTGAACATCCACTATGTCACCCTCGGCGAGGGTCCGTTGGTGGTCATGATCCACGGTTTCCCAGACTTCTGGTATCTCTGGCGAGACTACCTCACGGCCTTGTCGGACGACTACCAGGTCGTGGCGATGGACCAGCGCGGCTACAACCAGAGCGACAAACCCACGGGGGTGGATCTCTACACGTTCGAGTTCTTGGTCGGCGACGTGGCCGCGGTGATCGAAGACACCGGGCATGAGTCCGCCACGGTGGTTGGACACGATTGGGGCGGTGTCGTGGCCTGGCAATTCGCCATGCAGCGTCCGGACATGACTGACCAGCTGGTCGTCTTCAACTTCCCGCACCCGCGTGGACTGCAGCGGGAGCTGGCCCTGAACGACCAGCAGAGGCAGAACAGCGCCTATGCACGCCGCTTCCAGGCGGAGGGCGCCCACTTGGCGCTTGGTGCAGAGCAACTGGCTGGACGCCACCGAAGTGACCCCGTGGTGTACGAACGATACGTCGAAGCGCTTCGGAACTCAGACTTCGAAGGGATGCTGAACTACTACAAGGCCAACTATCCCAGTCCGCCGTACGTGGAAGACGACAGCCCTGTGGTTATGGTGCGAGCGCCGGTGCTGGAGTTCCACGGGCTGGACGATCCCTACCTACTTCCTGGCGCGCTCAACGACACTTGGGGGCTCCTGGAGCAGGACCTGACGCTGGTGACCATCCCGGGTGCCGGACACTGGGCAGTGACCGAGCAGACCGACTTCACCATCCCGATGCTCGAGGCTTGGTTGGCTATTCAGTCCGCTCGATAGCCGAGAGGCCGAACGCTCACATCCCGGGTCCTGCGATCATCACCCCATTCTCGAACGTGTACACACCCTGCATCCAGACTCCGGGGTTGAGTGGGACGTTGTCGGATACCGCGATCACCACCTGAAAGCTCGGTTCGATCAGCAGCGTCATCTGCACCCACCACTCTTGATTGGGGCCCTGATCGTCGGGAGAGTCGTAGGCGTCGGCCTGCCCGTTCACGAGCCTGGAGTTGATGCTTCCCTGGTAGCCGACCATTGTTCGCAGTGGCTCGAACGTGACCAAGTCGAACGCTGGATTCGAGGTCGCGTTGGGGTACTGATAATTAATCGTGTGGAATTCTTCGAGCCCGTGGAAAAGAATCCTTCCGTCCGCAACAACCGAGGTGAGGTGTGCTTTGACCTGGATCCCCCGGAATTGCACGCCCGCGATCCCCGCGAGAATGGCGACGATGACGGTTACTATCATCAACTCAATGAGCGTGAATCCGCGCTGGTCGCGGGCGTTTCTGTTCTTTCCTCGCTGAACCCCGGGGGAGTTCGCCCTAGGCGATGGCCCCCGACTCGATTTGCTGTTCATGACGAAAAAATGGACTCCTACGAGGAGTTTTTCAAGCGTCGGCTGGGTACACGAGACTCCTTGAATCCCGATCCGCCGTACCCCCTCCAGCCTAGCAACAGGAACAGGTAGGTCCTCCGTCGGGGAAAAACTCGCTGGTGGCCTTGGAAACAGCGTCTTCTCGGGCAGGTTGCCGGGCAGACGCGAAAGCTGCTCCACCGGCGGTGGTTGGCCGTTCTCGTCGGGCATCTCGCGCCGGGGCGCTACCTCCCCGATAGTCGGTAAAGATGTGGAACTGATGGCTGTCGATATCACTGTCGATCCGGATCGTTCCCGGGCCCTCCACCGTAAAGCGGTCGAAGGGCTCGCCGTCGCAGATCACGAAGACTTCGTCGGGATTCGGTAGGTTCGTCACGCGCCAACTCGTAGCCACGCCACGACGGTCCGGGGTAGTGGCGTAGGTGGTTACGTAGAGTGTGCCGCTCGCAACGTCGTTCCAGGCCTGGCGGACGCCCATCGACGGAAAGTCGATCCCCTCGACCGTGGGTGCGTCGAACTTATCCATGTGAGGCGCCTCGAGCGCTCGGGCCCAGTCGCCTCCTTGGCCGACTTCGGAGACCATCATCATCGCGCTCTGCTGCCCACGCGGATAAGGGTCGTTGAGCCCGAACCACCAGCCGAACTTCTCATCGTGCTCCCCGAAGAAACGCGGTTCATACGCCCGCTCGGCCGCGGCGCTCAGACGGATGATCGCGGTCTCATCGCCCATCTCCCGTGCCATCAGCAATCCGGTGGATGAGGCCCTCGCCGGGACGCGTGGATTGCTCCAACCGGCCGCATTCGCCGCGGACTCATAGATGAAGGAGGCCAACTCCCTATCCTGGGGCAGGATGAGGAAGGCTGGCCCGAGCCCGGAGGCTCCCCCTCCGTTCGCCTTGTGGTTGATGAGAGGATCGTACCAGGTCGTGAACCATTCCAGATCCCCCGCGCTGGACACTCCCATGTAGTTGTCCTTGAGGTATTCCAGCCAATTCTGGACCGCAAGATGCCGCTGGGTCCCGTGGATCCTGTCGTAGAGGTACACGCCCAGCCCCGCTGCGCTGTTACAGAGCGGCCAGATCTTGGTGTTCTCACAGTGGGGGCCTTCCGGATGCGCCCGATACTGCTGTTCCAGGCGCTCTATGATGCGATGGTGATCCCATTCGAAGTCCTGGTCCTCGTACCCGGTCACCGCGAACGGGCGCTCCCACTTGTCGTCCCCGGATATGTAGCGGTAGACGGAGAGCATGAGGCCGAACCAGCCCCGGAAGAAAAGGTTTCCATCTGCCCCGATCGGGTCCTCCTGAAGGCCCCACGGCTCCACGCCGTTCGCGGTCCATCCGATGCGATCGTAGTTGCCGCGCAGCTCCGCAGGTATGCCAAAACTGAATTGGGGCGGGTAGTTTTCCCGAGCCGGGTCGGGCCCGATCTGCGTCAGCCAGTCGACCGCACCCCAGTAGGTAGGATAGCGGCTTGCCAACTCATCTACGATTCGAGTGTAGACCTCGCGCCAGGCGGGAGTCTGGTCGGCCATCACGAGCATGGCGTACGTGGAATACTGAAGATCGAAGCGTCCGTAGCCGGTGACGCCGGGGAAGGTGTACCTGTCCCACCAGGGATGGGGCATGCCCCACCGGCTCCAGTCGTCCTCCGTAGTGGACTTCTCCCATAGAAAACGGAGCCAACCCAGCGCGCGATCGTTCAGTTGAGGGAAAATCGATTGGGCTTGGGACCTGGTGAGCGACTGTGTTTGAGACCCGGCAACAGAAGCCGGCTCCGCGTGGAGACCTTCCGGATACGACCCGATCGCTGCGGCGGCACCCACGGCCCCGCCAACGCCCTTGATGAAATCACGCCTGCTGTGTCCCCGCTCCCGCTTCATAGATATATCTCTCGGCTGTTGAGTGGATTCTCCGCGCGTGTACGGTCGCCCGCGAGGTCGAGTGCATGGTACAGATCGATCGACACACTTCACAAGGGTGGCCAGTAGCCATCCGTCGGGCGAAAGGCGTAAGATCGATCTGAGACGACGTAATCAACGGACGAAAATCCCAGTGCCCCGAGGACGGAAACCGTGACCCGCCGCACCATCCACCTCACCGAGGAGCTGTACGCCTATTTGCTTGACGTGTCCCTTCGAGAACCGCCTGTCATGAGACGGCTCAGGGAGGAGACGGCTTCCATGGAGAATGCCAGCATGCAGATCGGCGCCGATCAAGGGCAGTTCATGGCCCTCCTGGTGGAGCTCATGGGGGCCCGGAACACCTTGGAAATAGGCACGTTTACGGGATACAGTGCCCTCGCGGTGGCCCTGGCCTTGCCGGATGACGGCCGTCTGGTGACGTGTGATGTCAGCGAGGAGTGGACCGCTATCGCACGACGGTACTGGGAAGAGGCGGGGGTGGCGCACAAGATCGATTTACGGTTGGCGCCCGCCCTGGAGACGCTCGACGATCTCTTGGCGGAGGGGTGTGGCGGGACCTTTGACTTCGTTTTCATCGATGCCGACAAAGAGGGCTACGACGCCTACTACGAACGGGCTCTGGATCTCGTGCGCACCGGTGGCCTCATCGCGCTGGACAACACGCTGTGGGACGGGAAGGTGGCGGATCCTGCAGTGACCGACGAGGACACCGAAGCCATCCGTGCCATCAACACGAAGCTAGCCGGGGATGAGCGCGTGACGCTGAGCTTGCTCCCCGTCGGGGATGGACTGACGCTGGTGCGGAAGCGATGACGAGCGCCGTTCGGAATTGCCGGGTGCGGGTGGCCCACATAGCTTCGAAACCTCTCGGCACCGATGATTCGCTCGTATGTATGGAGGCGGTTTAGATGTCACACGTCGAACGAAAAGGACTGACACTAGTGGCAGTACTCGTCGCCGCGGTCACGATCGCTCCCGCCCAAGCGCTCCAGGGGCAAGGATCGGACTACCGCCTCGTCGAGGGCTGGCCGCAGCTGCCCGACGGAGTAGAAGCCTGGGGCCAGACCATTGGGGTGGAGATCGATGGCGACGGCAATCTCTGGGTCTTTCATCGGTGTTTTTCGACGAGCTGCGACCGGGGGCGCGAGAACGTGACCCCTGTTCTCAAGTTCGACCCATCCGGCAGACTCGTGGACAGTTGGGGTGAAGGGATGTTCATCTGGCCCCACGGGTTCTTTCTGGACGACGACGGAAACGTTTGGGTGACGGATGCTCGCGGGGCGAATGGGAAGGGCCACCAGGTGATGAAATTCACCTCGGACGGGAGACATCTGATGACGCTCGGCACCGCGGGGGTCGCGGGGTCGGGGCGAGACACGTTCGACGGTCCTGCGGACGTCGCCGTCGCCCCCAACGGCGACATTTTCGTGGTCGACGGACACGGCAACAACCGGGTCGTGAAGTTCTCGAAAGATGGTGAGTTCATCATGGAGTGGGGCGGGGCAGGGACGGGTCCCGGGCAGTTCAACGAACCCCACTGCCTCGCTTTCGACTCCAGAGGACGACTCTTTGTGGGCGACCGGGTGAACGAGCGCATCCAGGTCTTCGACCAGAACGGGCGTTTTATTTCCGAGTGGCGGGGGATCATGGCGAGCGGGATGTACATCACCGACGACGACGTGTTGTACGTCGCGGACTACCAGTTGAGAGAAGGGATCGTGATCGTTGATGCCAGCGACTTCACGGAGATCGGATTCATCGATGACGCGATGCCGGAGGGTGTGACCGTGGATCGAATGGGGAACGTGTACGCGGGAGAGGTCCTTTCCACCGATCTCAAGAAATTCGTGCGAAACTAGGAGCCCGGGCCGCATTCAGGGGACAGACCCGGTGGACGAGAGACCTGCCGTGCCTACTCGGACCCGACAGACTCCAAGACGCATTCTTTTCGGGGCCGCCACGTCCGCTGTGGTCGCCGGTCTCCTGGCAGTTGCCGGGGCCTCCGGCAGTTCTTCGAGCAGTTTCTCCGGTGGCCCGTCCGGTGCTGACTACGAGCCCGCCCAATCAGCCGACTTCGAGTGGGTGGAGGTCACATACGGTGCCGGGACCAGGGTCGACGTTGCGGTCTTCAAGCCGGAATCCTACTCCGACTCAGGGCGCCATCCACTGATTCTCGCGCTTCCGTGGGGAGGAGGAACGCCGGAGCTGGCACTCGGCATGGTGGATGCGTATTGGAACAGGGAGGCACCGCTCCGGGGGTACGTCGTGATCGCTCCCGCGATTCTGGGTTCGTCGCTCGCGACCGAGGCGGCCGAATTTCTCCCTGCGCTGTTCTCTTGGCTCGACGAGCACGTCTCGTACGATCCGGAGCGGGTCGTGGTGGTGGGCGCCTCCAATGGAGGGCGAGGTGTCTTCCATGTGTTGACGGCCGATCCGGAACGTTTTGCCGCGGCGATCGCGATGCCGGGAAGTTACTCCGGCCCTGCGGAGAGGCTCGAGCCGTTTGTTGGCAAGCCGGTCTGGCTCATGGTGGGCGAGATGGACCAGCGTTGGCGCGCATCGACCGAGGCGACCAGGGCGGCCCTCGAGGCCGCCGGGACCACGCCGCGGGTCAACCTGATCAGAGGGCAGGGACACGTCCTTCGGATCGATGACCGGATGCTGATGGATTGGCTGGCCGAGGTGCTGGCGGGTTCCTGACGATCTACGCGTAGCCCTCTGCTTGTCGAGCGGGAATCGCTTAGCGCTCGAACACCACCCGTCCGCCGATGATCGTCTTCTCGACGACGACGTCGAGGATACGTTCCGGATCGATCGTCAGCAGGTCGTCGGAAAGAACGATCATGTCGGCCAGCTTACCCGGCTCCAGCGTCCCCTTGATGTCCTCCTCGAACGTGATGTAGGCGCCGTTGCGCGTGTAACCCCGGATCGCCTCTTCCATCGTCAGCCGCTCGTCGGGCGCGTAGACGGTGCCAGACGCTCCCTTGCGCGTGACGGCTGCGTAGATCCCCACCATCGGCCCGATCGGAAGAATGTCGCTGCTGAGCGCCACGAAGACGCCATGGTCCATGGGACTGCGGAGCGGATTGTTGTGAGCGGCGTGCTCCTCTTCGAGATACTCGACGTAGCGTCCTTCCAACGTGTAAGTGAAGTTGGGCTGCTGCGTGATCAGGATGTCGTGTTTGGCCATCAACTCCATCACTTCGGGCGGGGGGCGGACGGTGAAGTGGTTGAGGTAATGGCGGTGGTTATCGCGCGGTGAAGCTTCGAGCGTCTCGACGAAGTAGCCGACAACCAGCTGGATCGCGGCGTCACCGATGGCGTGGAAACCCATCTGCCATCCCATCTCGTGCGCCTGCTCGATGGTCGTGCGCAGCTCCTCTTCAGGGAGAGCCAGCGATCCGTGAAAACCGGGCTCACTCCGATAGGAGTCGATGGTGTAGGCGCTGGGCCCCGTGAACCCACCGTCGACGAACACTTTGACCGCCCCGACACGTAGACGCTCGTTCCCGTCACCGGTTTTCTTGCCGAAGGCGGTCATCCGTTCGGGGCCGCCCCAGCGAATCTGAACGTTAGCGCGCGGAAGCTCCTGCCCGTGCTCGCGATAGACCAGCTCCCACTCCTCGTAGCCGCGTGTCGAAACACCGGCCTGAGCGAGACTCGTGATACCGAGCTCGAGCAGATCCCGAAGGTTCTGAACGAAGCTAGGGCGTGTCTCCTCTGGTGTTGCCCGGGGCACGAGTCGCCCCACGATGCCCTGCCGCTCGCGGATGATCCCGTTCAGCTCACCCCGTTCGTCCTTTTCCAGGATTCCCCCCTCGGGATCGGGAGTGTCCTTGGTGATCTCGGCGAGCTCGAAAGCCAAGCTGTTGACGACGGCGCTGTGCCCGCCCGCCCGGGTCAGGGTGACCGGATTGCGAGGAGCGGCTTCGTCCAGATCGGTCCGTGTCGGCTTGCGCAGCTCCGCGAAGGCGTCCTCGGACCAGCCGTAGCCCGTGATCCATTCTCCCTCGCCGAGCTGATCGGCCTTGGCCCGGACCTGTTGTTGGAGCTCGGCGATGGAAGTCGTCTCGGTCAGGTCGATCTCACGGGCGGGGCTTCCACTGATGTGAAGGTGCGTGTCGTTGAATCCCGGGAGGACCGTCTTACCCTCCAGATCGATGATCAGCGTTGCGTCGTATCTCGAGAGGAGATCCTCTCCGCCGACCGCGATGATTCTGCCGTCGCGCACGGCCACTGCCTGCTGGATCGAGAACGCATCGTCAACCGTCACGATCTTGCCGTTGTGGAGCAACAAATCTGCGGGTTCCGGTGCCGCGCAGCCGCCCAGCGACACGAAAACGAAACCCAGAATCAGCCCGGTTCGAATCTCACCCACTTGATGCCCCCTTTTCATGTATTGTCGTGTGACGTGAACACAATACGTCGACGGGTTACGGTTTGGAAATTGCGCACCTGTTCAACAGAATATCTTGGTCATAAGATGCCTTATTCGACTGAACCGGAAACGGAAAGGATTCAAATGACCATGCGCATGATGCTCATGATGACGGCAGCGTTGTTGACGGTATCCCCATTGTTCGCACAAACGACCAACGACCCCTTTCCGTCACCGATCCCCGCGACGGAGGGTGTGATCCGAGTCGACTTCGTTGAATTCGCGTCGATCCCGGACATCGATGGATCACCGGCACGTATGATGAGACTGGTCGATGAGCCAGGCACGGAGCGCATATTCGTCAACGACATGCGCGGTCCGCTCTACAGTGTCACGTACGATGGCCGCACGGTCGTGGAGTACGTCGACATCGACGACCCGAACTGGGAAGTCGCTGTGCAATCCAGAGGCAACGAAAGGGGCTTCCAGAGCTTCGCCTTTCATCCCCAGTTCGGTCAGTCGGGCACCCCGGGCTACGGCAAGTTCTACACCTGGGCTGACAGCAGAAATACCGAGCCGACGCCCGACTACACGCCTAACGGCGACAACGATTCACACGACATAGTCCTTTCCGAATGGACCGCACGGAATCCCGGCGGCGCCACCTATGACGGTGGCCAGCCACGGGAATTGCTGCGGGTTCAACAACCCTACCGCAACCACAACGGCGGGCAAATCGGCTTCAGTTCGATCGCGTCGCCAGGGGACGCCGACTTCGGGATGCTCTACGTCTCCATTGCGGACGGCGGCAGTGGAGGGGATCCGCTCAACCACGGCCAAGACCTGGGCTCGGCCCTTGGAAAGCTGTTTCGGATCGACCCGCTGGGCTCGAACAGCACTAATGGTGCGTACGGGATCCCCGCCGACAACCCGTTCGTTGGAGACCGGGCTGCGCTGGGCGAAATCTATGCCTACGGTATACGCAACGCTCAGCGCTTCGGGTGGGACCCGGTGAACGGCAACATGTTTCTCGCGGACATCGGCCAGAACACCATCGAGAAGCTCACGCTCGTCACCGCGGGAGCCAACCTCGGTTGGAACACCTGGGAGGGGAGCTTCCGGTTCCTCGGCGGCCGTTCAGGAGTCAGCCTCGACAACCAGCGGGGCGATCCCGCCGTCACCTATCCGGTCGCCGAGTACGCGCAGCGCGATCCTTTGCTCCAGAACCAATCCGCGGCTGCGGGAATCCAAGTGTACCGAGGTGACGCGATTCCTCAGCTGGCCAACCTCGTTTTGTGGGCAGACCAGCCGAGCGGGGAGATCTTCTATATCCAGGCCGACGATCTTCCGAGTGGTGGACAGGACGCCATCCGCCGGATTCTGCTCAACTCAGGCGGCGAGGCGAAGACACTCCTTCAGGTCATTCGGGAAAAGAACGTAGAACAAGGCAGGACGCCTGCCTCACGCGCGGACCTGCGTTTCGGCCCAGGACCTGATGGCCAGGTTTTCCTGCTCAACAAGCGCGACGGAATCGTCCGGCTACTCGTTCCTGATGGGGCAGGGTCGCGGTGAACCGGAAGGAGCGGGGCCGGGAGGAGTAGGGCGGGTCACCTTCAAGATTTCTACGGAATTGGGGGCGAGACGAGTTCGTATCGGTATGCCGTAGCTTGCCCCGCGAAGGAAATTTCAAAGCCTGTGCGTACTCCCCGTGAGGGGGCCGAGACGGTGAGCTGTTCCGTCCCCAGGGCGCCGTCGGCACCATAGAACGTGAATCGGAGGCGTACCGAGGTCCCGGGCTCTGCAGCGTTTCCGACCACGCGCCCTCGGAGGCTCGTGCCCGGCCCGGACGCACGTAGCTGGAGTCCTTCCACGTGGATTGGCGCGGACTCGGTCCGGTCCAACCCCTCCGCCGCAGATTGTTCGTCTCCAAGCTCCAGGTGTGCTCGCGCCGCAATCAGCCCAGCGTTCTCCCCCAGGGGATCCACTTCGGTCAATCGATCACCAACACGCGCCAACGACTCCCACGACTCGGCTGCGAACAGGGAATTCGTGTAGTTGAACCACGCGTCGCGCGAGTTCGGCTGGAGTCGTGTCAGTCGTTCGAACGCCTCAGCCGCCGCTACGAAGTCGCCGCCACGATAGAGAGCGATGCCGATGTTGAAGACATCTCTGGCCTCCAGGTCGGTCTCGGAGAGAAGCCCTGTATAGATCGCCACAGCTTCCGCATCCTTGCCCGACCCCTGAAGGGCCGCGGCAAGATCCCCCCTGATCTGAACGCTGGTCGGGTCAGCCTCGAGATGGCGCCGAAGCAGCGGTTCAGCCTCGGCGAAACGCTCCGTGAACAGGAGGAGTTTCGTGAGGCTTTTTTCGCTGCGTATCCTCAGATCTTCACGCGCTTGAAGCTCTTCTTGGGCAAGTACTCTGGTGACCGGCCTCCGCTCGAGGCTCGCGATCGCTCCCCGGTAGGCCTCGATGGCGTCGTCCCACCTGCCTTCACCTTCGAACAGACCGGCGAGATTCAGAGACGCGTCGGGACGGAGGTCCCACATCCTTTCTGCCCCTTCCCACGCTTCTATCGTACCCTCGAGGTCTCCCCCGGCGTGTGCCTCGATTCCGGCGTTGAACAATTCGATCCATGCCGCCTCACGCTCAGGCGCGATATCGAGCTCGTAGGCAGGGTAGATCCGCTCGGCTGCGGTGAACATCACGTCCGCTTCGTCGTATTGCGCGAGCCTTACATGTGCGAAACCCGCCAGCATGTAATGAATCGGATTCTCTGGATCGGAGTCGACACCGAGTAGCGCGCGTTCAAGCCCCCGGGCCAAGAAATCCTTCGTGATATAAAGAGCCGCTGTTTGTGAAAAGCGAGTGGTGACGGGTGGCGTCCCGAGTTCGTAGACGAATCCAGTTGGTGAGACGATCGGTCCAACGGGGCCACGTGCTGCGGCGCACCCCCCGAGAACCAGGGCGCCTACGACTAAGAAAGTGCTCCTGAAGCACCCGCAGCAACCACTCCCAAGGCCTACCAAGGGAACGCAACCGAGAAAATCGCGGACATCGATACCCGGACGCCTTCATCCAGAGCGGGTCGGAAGGACGTGATCTCGTTGAATAGGGCGAGGGCGATCTCGTCCAGCTCCTCGGTCCCACTGGATCTGGCGATTTCGGCCCACTCGACGGAGCCCCGGTCGTTGATCCACACCGCTACGTCGACCTGTCCCTGGTCTTCGGCATCCTGCCTTAACCCGACGATCTTCATGAACTCCTCCACCTTCGCCGGATTCCGGATCAGAAACCACGCCGAAGTTCCTGGCAGAATGAGTTGCGGACGAAGGCCGGCCAGTCGTGAAAGATCCAGGGTGCTGGTCTCCAAACGGAGCGCCAGGTCCGCAATCGTGGGATCCTCCACGATCACGTCGACCCCTTCCTCTTCCTCTCGTCCTTCCTCTTCGGGCGTATTCACCGGATCGTCGGCTAGATCGGGCGGAGCGGACGCCGGACCGGGCTCCACGAGCGTGGGGACCGGGCCGCCCCGACCGAGGAGGCGCTCACGAAGCCCTCCGGAGAACTCCACCACGGCCAGCTCGGCACCTGGGACGCTGGTCTCGGCATCCAGCCCGGGGGGTGGAAGCGAATCGGGCTCTTCGAGCAGCGCCAGAGAGGTCGCCGCCATACCGCCGCCGCCCCCCGTCGACGGCTCCGCATAAAATGAGATCCACGAGGTTGCGGTTTCCAGGAGCTCCAGATCGGGCTCGAGCCCCGGATCGATGGTGTCCCAACTCGGCCAGAAAGCGAAGGCGGCGGCATGAGCGGCCACGGCGAACATCGTCGACCAGGCGAGGAGGTCGTTCCACTGCGCCTTCCATTCCTCGTTGGCGGTCTTGAAGCCCGGTTCGTGCGGAATTCGCCCTCGCCTCCGTGCGCTCACCAGGCCGCCCTTGTCGAGTTGAAACTGCCGTTTCCCCGTCGGTATGACGAAGCGGGAGAGCGGACGCATAAGCATCCATCTCTTCAAGAAGTCAGATTACGGAGCCGCAGCGACGCCCACAAGTTTCCGGGTGACTCGCCGGTCGACTCGAGGGGTGACTCGCCGGGTGACTTGTGAAGGTGCTGACCGATCCCATAAACTCTGGGTGCGGGACGTACGCCGCCTTCCGCTGCGTGGTGCAGGGGACCAAAGTATGAAAATTCCTTTCGCGCCTCTCGGGGCTGTTCTCTCGGTTCTTGCACTCTTTGTCTGGATGTTCTCCAGCGGCCGCAACGACCCGAGCGCCGTTGACTCGGAGAGGCCTCTGGCCACGTCGGTCGCCACGCCCACGGACGATGTGCCCGTTCTCAGGGAGCAGACGGGCGGTTCCGCAGTCCCGTGTGTGGTGCCGCTCGGGTGGCGCATCGCGAGAGTCGACGAGCCGTTCGACTTGAGTCGTACGGAAGCGCGGGCGGCGTTCGACAAAGCCTCGATCCTCTGGGAGGATGCCGTGGGCCTGGTCCTCTTTTCGAACGAGTCCGACGGCGCGCTTCCCGTACGGTTCGTCTATGAGGACGATCAGGAGAGAACCCAAGAGCAGAGCCGCTTCGCCGGTATGTACCGGGAAGCCGTACACACGCAGGAGGGCAAGGTGACTTCGGTCACTCGGGAGATACGGATCTATCGGTTCGACGGTTTGGATAACCTCGTGAAGGTGGCCGCCCACGAGTTGGGCCATGCCCTGGGACTCGGCCACAGCACCGTTCCGGGCAGCGTGATGGGTGAAGAGTTCGTTCGGGCGGATAGGTCCCAAGGTGTGTATGGAGTCCAGCCGGGGGACGTCCAAGAGCTTCGGTCGTTGTGTCCCGAGTTGTAGCACGTTTGGCAGCACGTTTGATGGTTCAGTGCTACGCCGCTACAATCTGCCACCATATTGGAAGGCCGTTCACCTACGGAAGGCCACTGAAGGAGACACGAATGCGAATCACTCACGGAGCGGTCCTTTTTGCTGCGACGTTCATCGGGCCCCTCCTTACGGCCGACCTGTCGGCGCAGATCACTCGCATCGATTTTCAGGTCGTGGAATCCCCGGCCTTCGATGGCCAGAGTTTTGGAGACATCGGCCAATACGAGCGCCTTCGGGGTGTGGCCTACGGAGAAGTCGACCCCAACGATGTGCGGCACCGTGAGATCGTGAACATCAGGCAGGCTCCCCTCAACGCTCGCGGGCGGGTCGAGTACAGCACCACCGTGGAGATCTACCGACCCATCGACCTGGAACGTTGGAACAGAGCGATCTACCACATCGTTCCGAACCGGGGCGGGGCCAGTGCGGGCGATGCCGTTTTTCGCGAGATGGGCTTCGCGGTTGTTCAGGTGGGATGGCAAGGCGACCTCACGGCGACCGACCGAAACATCGTGCCGTTTCTGCCGATCGCCACATATCCCGACGGATCTTCGATCATCGGCCCGACCGTCGAAGAGTTCATTTTCAACAATGAGGAAACGGTCTCGGAAGCTAGCCTGACCTACGCCACGACCGCGCTCATACCGGCGCTCGCCACGTTTACCGTGCGCGCCAGGCAGGGAGCTCCCCGTGTACCGCTCGAAGATGGCACTTGGAGTTTTACGGACGATCGCCGGATCCGTATCAACCGCCCTTCGGGATTCGACGGTGGGGCGATCTACGACCTCCTCTATCTCGCGAAGGACCCGATCGTCATGGGATTGGGGTTTGCAGCCACCCGTGATGTAATCTCCTTTCTTCGGTACGAGATCACGGATGGCGAAGGTAATCCGAATCCGCTCATGTCCGTCGGCCTGGCGAACACGGCCATCTCCCTGGGAGTCTCTCAGAGCGGGCGCTTCCTGAGGGACATGCTCTACCTCGGCTTCAACGAGGACGTCGGGGGTCGGATCGTGTTCGACGGCATGCATCCCAATATCGCCGGCTCGCGGAAGACGTTCACCAACTATCAGTTCGGCCAACCGGGACGGTGGCAGAAGCAGCACGAGGACCACTTCTTCCCGGGCGATCAATTTCCCTTCACGTATGGGACCGTGTACGATGCGATCAGTGATCGGGCCGACGGCTTGCTGGTGAGGTGCTCGGCCACGAACACATGCCCTCGCATCATCCACAGCGATGGCGAAGCGGAAATCTGGCAAGCCCGCTCATCTCTCATCGTGACCGATGCGCTCGGCGAACATGTCGATCTACCCGACAACGTGCGAGCCTATCTCATCGCGGGCACGCGTCACGGCGGCGGTCGCGGCGTTCACGTCGAGTCTCCCCGCTTGGGCATGTGCCAGAATCTCAACAGCCCAGTTCCGATGGCCCAGATTCGGCGTGCCCTCACGGTCGCTCTATATGAATGGGTCGTGGACGGAACCGAGCCGCCGCCGAGTCGTTTTCCCTCGGTTACGCTCGGAACGCTCGTGCCTCCCGCGTCGATCGGCTTTCCGAGCATTCCGGATGTGACGTTTACGGGCAGCCACAACCCGCTTCGGCGAAACAATCACAATACATTCCCGCCTCTCCAAGGAGGTGGCTACACTGTGCTCGCGGGCCGCGTCGACCCAGATGGAAACATGCTCGCGGGCATTCGGCATCCGGACCTGTCGGTCCCGATCGGTACGTTCACGGGGTGGAATCTGCGGCGGGAGGGTTTTGCCGAGGGAGCCCAATGCGGTGGGGCCGGGTCGTTCATTCCCTTCGCCTCCGACGAGGCGGAGCGGCGGGCATCGGGGGACCCCCGTTTGTCGATCGAGGAGCGTTACCCGACGCACGACGCATACGTGAGCGCGGTCGCGCAGGCCGCTGAGCGCTTGGTGCAGGACCGGCTGCTCCTACGGCGGGACGCACAAGCGATCGTCGAACTCGCCGAGGGGAGCATGGTCGCCAGGTCGAACTGACTTAGAACACCCTTCTAGTTAGAACACCCTCCTAGTGTAGTGTTTCATTAATACCTATCCCACAGTGCCGTGGACGCCTATATTGGTGTCCATGGCTACGACGACAAAGAAGTTGCGACTGCGACGAGGTGATCGACGGATTCTCGAGTCTTGGGTC